>NZ_JACEXH010000038.1:0-20999 GCF_014525465.1 Actinotalea sp. JY-7885
GCGGGCCGCGGACGTGGCGCTCCGGCGCGACCCGCACGCTCGGGCCGCCGTCCGGCCGCCGACCGCCCGGCACAGCGCCCGGGCTCGGTGCGGCCGCCGTCGGGCCGTGCGGTGCGGACGGAGGAGGACGACGAGCCGCGTCCGCTGCACCTCGCGCGCCTGATCTCGGTGCGCGCCCTCGTGCTCTCCGTCGTCCTGCTCGTGGGCTTCACCATGCTCTTCCCCACGCTGCGCGCCTACCTGGCACAGCAGGCGGAGCTCGACGCGCTCGCCCGTGAGGTGGCGGCCGCCGAGCAGGCGGAGGAGGACCTCGCCGCCGAGCGGGACCGCTGGGCGGACCCGGCCTACGTGGAGGCGCAGGCGCGCGACCGGCTCAACTACGTCCACCCGGACGAGACGTCCTACCGCGTGATCGACCCCGAGACGGTCGTCGAGACGCCGCTGCAGAGCGCCACGCACGGTCCGGTCGCGGGACCCGCGCTGCCGGCCGGAGGCGCGGTGGCCCCCTGGTACGCGACGGTCTGGGAGTCCGTGCAGCTCGCCGGCGATGCTCCGGTGCCGGACCCGGAGGCGAGCGAGCCGCTCCCGGGCGAGGCCGCCGCCACCGCGACGGAGCAGGCCCCGTGAGCGCGCCCGGGACCACGCCGGGCGGACCGGCCGACGTCTCCGCCGCGGACCTCGCGACGCTCGAGCAGCAGCTCGGGCGGCCGGCCCGCGGGGTCGTCGGGATCGCGGCGCGGTGCGTGTGCGGACGTCCGACGGTCGTCCGCACGGCGCCCCGCCTGCCCGACGGCACGCCCTTCCCGACGACGTTCTACCTCACGCACCCGGCCGCGGTGGCGGCCGTGTCGACGCTCGAGGCCTCCGGGATCATGAAGGAGATGAGCGCCCGCCTCGAGCAGGACGAGGACCTGGCCGCCGCGTACCGCGCCGCGCACGAGCACTACCTGCGCGAGCGCGCCACGCTGGGCGACCCGCCCGAGATCGCCGGCATCTCGGCCGGCGGGATGCCGACCCGCGTCAAGTGCCTGCACGTGCTCGTCGGCCACGCGCTGGCCGCCGGTCCGGGCGTGAACCCCCTCGGCGACGAGGCGCTCGCGCTCATCGCCGACACCTGGCGGCCGGACCGCTGCGTCTGCTGATGGCAGGCTTGTCCCCATGACACGTGTGGCGGGCATCGACTGCGGGACCAACTCGATCCGGCTCCTGGTGGCCGACGTCGACCTCGCGGCCGGGACGCTCGTCGACCTCGACCGCCGGATGCAGGTGGTCCGGCTCGGCCAGGGCGTGGACCGGACCGGGCGGCTCGCGCCGGAGGCGCTCGAGCGCACGCTCGCCGCCACCCGGGAGTACGCGCGCGTGTGCGCCGACCTCGGCGTGGAGCACCTGCGCTTCGTGGCCACCTCCGCCACCCGCGACGCCGAGAACCGTCAGGAGTTCGTGGACGGGGTCCGCGAGATCCTCGGCGTGGAGCCGGAGGTCGTCGACGGCCAGGAGGAGGCCGCGCTGTCGTTCCGGGGCGCGACGGGCGTCCTCGCCGGGAAGCACCCCGGCCCGTTCCTCGTCGTGGACCTCGGCGGCGGGTCGACCGAGCTCGTGCTCGGCACGACGTCGGTCGTGGCCGCGTCCTCGATGGACGTCGGCTGCGTGCGCCTCACCGAGCGCCACCTGCACAGCGACCCGCCGACCGACGCCGAGGTCGCGGCCGCGAGCGCCGACGTCGCGGCCGCGCTGGACGCCGCGGCCGTGGTCGTTCCCCTCGGGCGGGCGGCGACGCTCGTGGGGCTCGCCGGCTCCGTCACGACGGTGACGGCGCACGCCCTGGAGCTCGACGCGTACGAGCCCGACCGCATCGACGGGGCCGTGCTGTGGGCGGACGCGGTGCTCGCCTCCTGCCGCTCGCTGCTGCGCATGAGCCGGACCCGCCGGGCGCGCGAGCCCTACATGCACCCGGGACGCGTCGACGTCATCGGGGCCGGCGCGCTCGTGTGGTCCGCCGTCGTCTCCCGCGTGCGCGCGGAGGTCGGCCGCGCCGGGGGTCGCCTGGACACCGTGGTGACCTCCGAGCACGACATCCTCGACGGCATCGCGTGGTCGGCCGCCGAGCGCGCGGCCGCCGAGCACGCCACCGCCCCGGCCTGAGGCCCGCCGCCACGCGCGGCGTGGAGGCGGACCCGCGGGCATGATCGGGGGATGAGCGACGCACCGCGCGCGGGCGGGGACCCGCTGCCGCACCCGCGCACGCGTGTCGCCTTCCCCTCGCCCGTACCGCCGGGCACGGGGTGGCCCGGCGACGTCGCGACGCCGGCCACGCCGGTGGCCCGCACGCCCGCCGACGTCGCACGGCTCGCCGGCGCCGCCGCCGACCTGAGCGACCTGGACGCGGACTCGAGCGTGTGCCGCGCGTGCCCCCGCCTGGTCGCGTGGCGCGAGGAGGTCGCCGTCGTGAAGCGGCGCATGTTCCGCGACCAGCCGTACTGGGGCCGGCCGGCCGCGGGCTTCGGGGACCCCCGCGCGCGCCTGCTCGTCGCAGGGCTGGCCCCCGCCGCGCACGGCGCGAACCGCACGGGGCGGCTGTTCACGGGGGACCGATCGGGCGACTGGATCTTCGCGGCGCTGCACCGCGCGGGCGTCGCCGACCAGGCGGAGAGCGTCGACGCGGCGGACGGGATGGCGCTCCGGGGCGTGCGCATGGCCGCGGCCGTGCGCTGCGCCCCGCCCGACAACAAGCCCTCGCCGGCCGAGCGCGACGCGTGCGAGCCGTGGCTGCGCCGCGAGCTCGAGCTCACCGCCCCCACGGTCCGTGCCGTCCTCGCGCTCGGGGCCTTCGGCTGGGGAGCCGTGCTGGCCGTGGCGCGGTCGATGGGGTGGGACGTCCCGCGGCCCGCGCCGCGCTTCGGGCACGGCGCGCGCGTCGGGCTGGTGCGGCCCGACGGCGTCGTGGTGCACCTGGTCGGGAGCTACCACGTCTCGCAGCAGAACACCCAGACGGGCCGCCTCACGCAGGCGATGCTCGACGAGGTGCTCGCGCTCGCCCTGCGGCTCGGCGGGGCAGCCGACGCGGGGTGACGCGCGCCGGACCGGACGGGGGACAATCGTCCTACGACTGTGCCCGATGTCACGTCCATGCTCCGGGACCGCACCCCGCGGGACCTTGTGAATGTTTTCACACGGGGCGTACCGTGCCAGACATGACCCAGACCAGCGCCAGCACCGCCCCCGCCTCGCGCGCCCCGCGTCCGCGCACGGTGCCCCGCATCGTCATCCTCGGCGGCGGGTACGTGGGCTTCTACACGGCGCTGCGCCTGCGGCGCCGCCTGGGCAAGCGCGAGGCGGCGATCGTCGTCGTCGACCCGCGCTCGTACATGACGTACCAGCCCTTCCTGCCCGAGGCCGCGGCCGGCTCGCTCGAGCCGCGCCACGTCGTGGTCTCCCACCGGCGCGAGCTGGAGGGCGTCGACGTCCTGACGGGACGCGTCACCGAGATCCGCCACGCCGAGCGCCGGCTCGCGATCGCCCCGCTCGAGGGCGCGTCGTACGAGATCTCCTACGACCACCTCGTCGTCGCGCTGGGCTCCGTCTCGCGGACCCTGCCGATCCCCGGCCTCGCCGAGCAGGCGATGGGGTTCAAGCAGGTCGAGGAGGCGATCGCCCTGCGCAACCACGTGCTGTCCCGCCTCGACGTCGCGGCGTCCACCTGGGACCCCGAGCTGCGACGCCGGATGCTCACCTTCACCTTCGTCGGCGGCGGCTTCGCCGGCATCGAGGCGATCGCCGAGGTGGAGGACATGGCCCGCGACGCCCTGCAGTACTACGAGAGCATCGAGCCGGGGGACCTGCGGTTCGTCATGATCGAGGGCTCGACGCGCATCCTCCCCGAGCTCGGCGAGGAGATGGGCGGGTACGCGCTCGAGCAGCTGCGCAAGCGCGGCCTCGAGGTGCACCTGTCGACGTTCCTGTCCTCGTGCGTCGACGGCCACGTCGTCACCTCGACGGGTCTCGAGTTCGACTCGGACACGATCGTGTGGACCGCCGGGGTCAAGGCGAACCCGGTGCTCGCCGACTCCGACCTGCCGCTGGACCGCATGGGCCGGGTCCTGGCGCTGCCGACACTGCAGGTCGCGACCGAGGACGGCACCGTCGTGGACGGCGCGTGGACCGCGGGCGACTGCGCCGCCGTCCCCGACCTCGCGAACCCCGGCAGCTTCTGCTCGCCGAGCGCGCAGCACGCCGTGCGCCAGGCGCGGCACCTGGGTGACAACCTCGCCAAGGCGCTGCGCAGCGCACCGGTCGCGGAGTACCGGCACAAGCACGTAGGCACGGTCGCGTCCCTGGGGCTCGGCAAGGGCGTGGCGCAGGTCTACGGGGTCAAGCTCCGCGGCTGGCCCGCGTGGTTCATGCACCGGACGTACCACATGGCCCAGATGCCGACCTTCAACCGGAAGGTGCGCATCGTGCTCGACTGGACGCTCGCGCTCTTCTTCCGCCGCGAGCTCGTCGCCCTCGGGCGCCTGCACGACCCGCGGGCGGAGTTCCGCGACGCCTCGGCGCCGCGGCCGAAGGCGGCGGGCCAGCCCGCCGACAAGGGCGAGCGTGTGGCGTCACCCGTCGGCTCCGGGGCGCGCGCCCAGCAGTAGGGCGGTGCCGGGCGCGGCTCCGGCTCGCACTGGCAGGATGGCCGACGCCGCCCCCGTAGCCCAACCGGCAGAGGCAGCCGGCTTAAACCCGGTCCAGTGCAGGTTCGAACCCTGCCGGGGGCACCCGCCGGCCGAAAGTTTCGAGCGTGCGCAAGGCGCGGGTCCTGGGGCCCGGGCCGCCACCTCTCGACAAACCACCCGATCGGCCCTAGCGTCGGCGCTTCAAGCCGTCTGTCGCAAAGGGGCGAAGATGTCGCGCGTTCGAAATGTTTCGAGATGGGGAGCCGGGGCCCTCGCCCTCGTGCTCGCCGGAGGGGTCGGCTCCGCCGCCGCCCTCCCGCAGGACCCGGGGGCCACGGCCGCCGACGAGGGGACAGTCGTCCTCAGCAACGACTTCGAGGGCGCCGACGTCGCCCCGTGGGGACCGCGCGGGCCCGTGACCCTCGCGGTCACCGCCGACGACGCACGCTCCGGGGCGCAGTCGATGCTCGTGAGCGGCCGCACCGGGGACTGGAACGGACCCGCCACCGACGCGCTCGCCCTGATGACGGGCGGGACCACCTACGACGTCTCCGCGTGGGTCAAGCTCGCGCCGGGCACCGCGGGCGAGTCCGCCGTCCACATCACCGTGGACGCCCCCGCCGCCGCGAACCCTTACGAGTGGGTCGGCGGCGCGGTCACCGTGACGGCCGACGAGTGGGTCGAGGTCGGCGGCACCTACACCCCCGCGGCCGGCCTCCCGGCCGCGAGCCTCTACCTCGAGGCCGCGCCGATCGACGGCGCGCACCCCTCCTTCCTCGTGGACGACGTGCGCATCGCGACGGCAGGCGGCGTCGTGGTCGAGCCGGGCTTCGTCCCCGGCGGCGCAGTGAACCCGAGCGCGACGCCGGTCGCCGCCGCTCAGGGCGAGGGTGACGTCGCCGCCCTGACGTTCGACGACGGCCCGAACCCCGGCGAGACGGACGAGCTGCTCGACTACCTCGCCGAGAACGACCTGCCCGCGGTCTTCTGCGTCATCGGCCAGAACATCACCGCACCCGGCGGTGCGGAGCTGCTGCGCCGGATCGTCGACGAGGGCCACACCCTCTGCAACCACACGACCGGCTACGCCGACATGGGCTCCTGGACCGCCGAGCAGGTGCAGGCGGACCTGGTCGAGAACCTGGCGATCATCCGCGAGGCGCTCGGTGACCCCGAGGCGACGGTGCCGTACTTCCGCGCGCCCAACGGCAGCTGGGGCGTGACGCCCCAGGTCGCCGTCGCGCTCGGCATGCAGCCGCTCGCCGTGACCGGCACGATCGACGACTGGACCACCCAGGACGTCCCGACCCTGACCGCCAACCTGCGGGCCGCGATGGTCCCGGGGCGCGTCGTCCTCGCGCACGACGGCGGCGGCCCCGACCGCACGGGCACCGTCGCGGCCGTGCGCACGGTCGTGAGCGAGCGCCTCGCCGAGGGCTGGTCCTTCACCCTCCCCGTCGGCGGCCTGTCGCCGCTGCCGGGGGACGGCGGGGGCGGGCAGGTCGTGCTCATCGACAGCGACTTCGAGGAGACCCTCGAGCCGTGGACCGCGCGCGGCGCGGACGGCGCCCCGCAGGTCTCGCTCAGCCCCGACGCGCACGAGAGCACGCAGGCCGCGCTGGTCGAGGGCCGCACGCAGTCGTGGCACGGGCTCGCCACCGACGTGACCTCGCTCTTCGCGACCGGCACGACCTACCAGATCTCGGCGTGGGTCAAGCTCGCCGCCGGGGAGGCGCCGACCGACCTGCGGATCAGCGTCCAGCGCGACACCGACGGCGCGTCGGCGTACGACACGGTGGCCACGGCCACGGGCGTCACGGCCGGTGCGTGGGTGCAGGTCCAGGCGGCCTACACGATGACGGCCGCGGACTCCGCGCTGCTGTACGTCGAGTCGGCGTCCGGCACGCCGTCGTTCCTCGTGGACGACGTCCTGGTGACGGCGCAGGCGCCGTCGGACGTGCAGGACCTCACGCCGATCAAGGACACGGTCCCGTTCCCGATGGGTGTGGCGATCGACCAGCGCGAGACCGTCGGCGGCGCCGCCGAGCTGCTCACGCGCCACTTCGACCAGATCACGGGCGAGAACCACATGAAGCCCGAGGCCTGGTACGACGAGGACCGGACCTTCCGGCTCCACCCCGAGGCCGCCGCGCTCATGGAGTTCGCGCAGGAGAACGACCTGCGCGTCTACGGGCACGTCCTCGTCTGGCACAGCCAGACGCCGGAGTGGTTCTTCCAGGACGCGGCCGGCGCCCCGCTGCCCGCGGACGAGGCCGGCAAGCAGGAGCTGCGTGAGCGCCTGCGCACGCACGTCTTCGCCGTCGCCGAGTCGCTGAGCAGCGAGTACGGGCTCTTCGGCAGCGCCGAGAACCCGCTCGTCGCGTGGGACGTCGTCAACGAGGTCGTGGCCGACGGCCGCGAGTTCGAGGACGGGCTGCGGCGCAGCGAGTGGTACCGGATCCTCGGCGAGGAGTTCATCGACCTCGCGTTCGAGTACGCGGACGAGGCGTTCAACGACGTCTACGCCGCACCCGGCACCGACCGGCCGGTCACCCTGTTCATCAACGACTACAACACCGAGCAGGACGGCAAGCAGCAGCGCTACCACGCGCTGGTCGAGCGGCTGCTGGCGCGAGGTGTCCCCATCGACGGCGTCGGCCACCAGTTCCACACGAGCCTCGCGACCCCGGTCTCGGCGCTCGACGCCGCGCTCGACGCGTTCGAGGACCTCGGCCTGATCCAGGTGGTGACCGAGCTCGACGTCACGGTCGGCACCCCGGTGACCCAGGCCAACCTCGTCGAGCAGGGGTACTACTACCGCGACGCGTTCCGGATCTTCCGCGAGCACGCCGAGGACCTGTACTCCGTGACGATCTGGGGCCTGACCGACGACCGCAGCTGGCGCACCGAGCAGGCGCCCCTCGCGTTCGACGCGCAGCTCCAGGCCAAGCCGGCGTACTACGGCGCCGTCGACGGCGACCTGCCCGCCCAGGTGCGCGCTGCCTTCGTCTTCGCCGGCGACGTCCCGCTGGACGGCGCCGCGACGGCGTCGCCGGAGTGGGACCGGCTCCCGCTGCACGACGTCGGCGAGGCCGCGCAGTTCCAGCTCCGGTGGGCGCCGGACCACCTCACGGCGTACGTGAGCGTGACCGACGCGAGCGTGGACCCGACCGACGGGCTCACGTTCGTGGTGGGCGACGCGGCCTACTCGTTCGCGCGGGACGGCTCGGGTGACGTCCAGGGCATCGTGACGCCGACCGACACGGGCTGGGAGGCCGTCGTGCACCTGCCGGTCACCGCCGCGCAGGGCGACACGGTCGGGTTCGACGTCCAGGTGACCGACGGCGCCACGACCACGGGGTGGAACACACCCGGTGCGCTCGGTGCGCTGACGCTGGTCGAGCCGCTGTCCTTCCTCGAGGTCGCCGAGGCGCCGGTCGCGCCGACGGTCGACGGCGCGGTGGACGAGGTCTGGGCCCTGTCCGAGCCGGTGACCACCGACACGGTCATCGAGGGCGACGGCACGGGCGCCACGGCGTCCGTGCGGACCCTGTGGAGCGGGGACGGCAGCACGCTGCACGTGCTCGCCGAGGTCACCGACCCGCAGCTGGACGCCACGAGCTCCGACCCCTGGGTCCAGGACTCGGTCGAGATCTTCGTCGACGCGGGCAACGTCCGGAACGGTCCCTACCGGGCCGACGACACGCAGATCCGCATCTCGTACCTGAACGAGGTCTCGTTCGGCACGGGCGACCAGGCGGCGCAGGACGCGCGCCTGGAGAGCGCGACGAGCGTGACGGAGACGGGCTACCTGGTCGAGGCGTCGATCAGCCTGCTCGACGCGGGCGGGCCGGGCACGTTCCACGGCCTGGACTTCCAGGTCAACGACGGCACGGCCGGCACGCGCACCTCGGTGCGCACGTGGGCCGAGCCCAACGGGGCCGGCTACCAGACCAACGCCCGCTGGGGCGTCGGTCAGCTGGTCGAGGCCGACGTCGTCGAGCCGCCCGTCCTCGACCCGCGGCTGCGGGTGGACGAGCTCATCGTCGCCGCGGGCAACCGCCTGCCCGTCGCCGTGACCGGGTACGCGCCCGGCACGACGGTGGAGCTGCGCCTGGAGACGTGGCCGCCGGGGCGGCGGGGCACGTCCGTCCTGCTGGGTGCGGTGACGGTGGGTGCGGACGGCACCGGCTCGGCGGTGGTGACCGTGCCGCGGACCACGAAGGTCGGCATCTACTCGGTGGCGGGCACGCAGGGCGACCTGCGCGCGAGCGACGAGATCGTCGTCGTGCCGCCGAAGCCGGCGTGGTGGCCGTTCCCGTGGTTCTGAGCGACCCGGGGGTGCGCGCAGCGCACGGGTGAGCAGTGACGTGAGCAGTGAGTCGCAGGGCGGTGTGGCGGGAACGCCACGCCGCCCTGCGGCGTTGTGCTGCGTAGGATGAACCACGGCCAGCGACACACGACCGCCCCTCGCCGAGGGCCCGGCCGCCGCGACCAGGAGGCACGATGACCAACCCCGTCTTCAGCAGCAGCGACGTCTTCGGCAAGCCGCGTCGCGGCGCGACCGTGCAGGCGAACCCGTACGGGCAGGCGCCCTACGGCCAGGCGCCCTACGGCCAGGCCCCGTACGGCGCCCCCGGTGTGCAGGACACGCCCGGGATGAGCGCCCAGACGCTCGAGCAGATGTACGGCGCCCCCACCGCCACGACGCGCGACACCGGGCGCCTGACGTACGACGACGTCATCGTCAAGACGGGCGGTCTCCTCGCCCTCCTCGTCGTCGTCGCGGCCGCGACGTGGATGATCGCGCCGGGGCTGTGGCCCGTTGGCATGATCGTCGGCCTGGTGCTCGGCCTCGTGAACTCGTTCAAGAAGAGCCCGAGCCCGGCGCTCATCGTGGCCTACACGGTCGCGGAGGGCGTGTTCCTCGGCGGCATCTCGCTCGCGTTCCAGAACATGACGTTCGACGGCACCGCCGTGCAGCCGATCGTGCTGCAGGCCGTCCTGGGCACCATGGCGACGTTCGGCGTCGCGCTGTTCCTCTACAAGTCCGGCCGCGTGCGGGTCACCCCGAAGTTCACGCGGTGGCTCCTCATCGCGATGGGCGGCTACCTCGTCTTCTCGCTGCTCAACTTCGGCCTGTCCTTCTTCATGGCGAGCGACGGCTTCGGCCCGCTGCGCAACGGCGGCATGGGCATGCTCGTCGGGCTCTTCGCGGTCGGCCTCGCCGCCGCGTCGCTGATCATGGACTTCGACATGATCAAGCGTGGTGTCGACCAGGGCGCCCCGGCGAAGTTCGCCTGGACGGCGGCCTTCGGCCTCATCGTCACGCTCGTCTGGCTGTACCTCGAGATCCTGCGCCTGCTCGCGATCTTCAACCGCGAGTGAGCGCGGTCGGCAGCGGCGACCTGGCGAGCGAGGACGAGCTCCCGGACGTCGGTGACGTCGGTGTGCCGGGGTGGCGCGTCCTCGCCGCCGGGTTGGCGGTCGCCGCTGCCGTCATGGTCGTCGCCGAGATGTTCATGGCGCTCGTCCTGCGCACGCCCGGTCTCCTCCTGGTCGCCGCGCCGGTCACGGTCGCGTTCCTGCTGACCGCGGGCGTCGTCGTGTCGCTCGTGGCGCAGCGAGCGACCCGCGGGATGGGCCAGCGCAAGGCCTCGCTCGTCTTCTTCGCCGCCGGGTTCGCCGCCGGCGCGCTGTGGGGCTACCCGGTCTTCTCGATCCTCATCGAGGCGGCGGCCGCCGCCGGCGGCCCCGAGCCGGCGCCGGCCGCGGCGGTCGCCGGGACCCTGTACATGGCCTCGACCACGGGGCTCGGCGGCCTCGCCGGCCGCTACTTCGGCCCCTGGGCCGCGACCCGTCCGAGCCTGGTGTGGTCCTGCACCGGTGCCGTCGCCATCGTCACGCTGATCGGCGTGTACGTCTTCTCCGGAGTGGATCTCACGTGAAGTACGCCGAGCACATCTCGGACCTCGTCGGCGGCACGCCGATGGTGCGTCTGAACACCGTGACCGAGGGCCTCGCGGCCACGGTCCTCGCCAAGGTCGAGTACCTCAACCCCGGCGGGTCGGTGAAGGACCGCATCGCGCTGAAGATGATCGAGGCGGCCGAGGCCTCCGGCGAGCTCCGGCCCGGCGGCACGATCGTCGAGCCCACGAGCGGCAACACCGGCGTCGGCCTCGCCCTGGTCGCCCAGCGCCGGGGCTACCGCTGCGTCTTCGTGTGCCCGGACAAGGTCTCGCAGGACAAGCGCGACGTGCTCGCCGCGTACGGGGCGGAGGTCGTGGTCACGCCGACCGCCGTCGCCCCGGACCACCCGGACTCCTACTACTCCGTCTCGGACCGCCTGGTGCGCGAGATCGAGGGCGCCTGGAAGCCGAACCAGTACGCGAACCAGAACGGCCCGGCGAGCCACTACGAGTCCACCGGGCCGGAGATCTGGGCCGACACCGACGGCAGGGTCACGCACTTCGTCACCGGTGTGGGCACGGGCGGCACGATCACGGGCACGGGGCGCTTCCTCAAGGACGCGAGCGCCGACCGCGACGCGGCCGACGGCGGCCGCGTGCACGTCGTCGGCGCCGACCCGGCGGGCTCGGTCTACTCCGGTGGCGACGGCCGCCCCTACCTGGTGGAGGGCGTCGGCGAGGACTTCTGGCCGACCGCCTACGACCCGGCCGTGCCGGACGAGATCATCGCCGTCACGGACGCCGACTCGTTCGAGATGACGCGCCGCCTCGCGCGCGAGGAGGGCCTCCTGGTCGGCGGCTCGTGCGGCATGGCCGTCGTCGCGGCGCTGCGCCTCGCGCGCCGCCTGCAGGACGAGGACCCCGAGGCCGCCGCGCGCGCCGTCATCGTCGTGCTCCTGCCCGACGGGGGCCGCGGCTACCTCTCGAAGATCTTCAACGACTCCTGGATGCGCTCGTACGGCTTCCTGCACGACCAGGGCGAGCACGTCGTCGGTGACGTCCTGCGGGGCAAGTCGGGCGAGCTGCCCGCGCTCGTGCACGCGCACCCGAGCGACACCGTGCGTGACGCCATCGAGATCCTGCACGAGTACGGCGTCTCCCAGATGCCCGTCGTCAAGGCGGAGCCGCCCGTGAAGTCCGGCGAGGTGGCGGGCTCGGTCAGCGAGCGCGACCTGCTCGACGCGGTGTTCGCCGGACGCGCGAGCCTGGCGGACCGGGTCGACCGGCACATGGGCGCGCCCCTGCCGCTGATCGGAGTGGGCGAGGACGTGGAGTCCGCGCGCAAGGAGCTGCAGGAGGCGGACGCCCTGCTCGTCGTGCAGGACGGCGACCCGGTCGGCGTGATCACGCGCCACGACCTGCTGGGCTTCCTCGCGCGCTGACGCGCGGCGGTATCGTTCCGACGGCTCCCGGCCCGCGCACCCCCGCCCGGCCGGGAAGCCGCCTGCGACGACGGAGGAGACGCGCGTGCCGCTGTTCGACCTGCCCCTGCACGAGCTCCGTGCCTACCGGCCCGAGCTCGATGAGCCCGCCGACTTCGACGAGTTCTGGCGGACCACGCTCGCCGAGGCGCGCGCGCACGACCTGGCGCTGCGGGTCGAGCCGGTCGAGACCGGGCTCCGCCTCGTCGAGGTCTTCGACGTGACCTTCGCGGGCTTCGGCGGCCAGCCGGTCAAGGCGTGGCTGACGCGGCCGGCCGGGACCGGTGAGGCGCTGCCCGTCGTCGTCGAGTACCTCGGCTACGGCGGCGGCCGAGGGCTCCCGCACGAGCACCTCACCTGGGCGGCCGCCGGCTACGCCCACCTGCTGATGGACACGCGCGGCCAGGGCAGCACGTGGGGCGCGGGCGGCGACACGCCCGACGACGCGGGCTCGGGCGGACCCGCCGCCCCCGGCCTGATGACCCGCGGCATCCTGGACCCCGCGCAGCACTACTACCGCCGGCTCTACACGGACGCGGTCCGCGCGGTCGACGCGGCGCGCGCGCTGCCCGGCGTCGACCCGGCCCGCGTCGCGGTCGCCGGCATCAGCCAGGGCGGTGGGGTGACCCTGGCGGTGGCAGGGCTCGTGCCGGACGTCGTCGCGGCGATGCCGGACGTGCCGTTCCTGTGCCACTTCCCGCGCGCGACGACGATCACGGCGAACGACCCGTACGGCGAGGTCGTGCGCTACCTGTCGGTGCACCGCGAGCACGTCGACGCCGCGTTCCGCACGCTGTCCTACCTGGACGGCGTCCACTTCGCGCGCCGCGCGCGCGCCGACGCGCTGTTCTCCGTGGCGCTCATGGACCCCACGTGCCCGCCCTCGACCGTCTTCGCGGCCTACAACCACTACGGCGCGGACTCGGGGGGTGCCCCGGCGACCGAGATCGTGGAGTACCCGTTCAACGAGCACGAGGGTGGCCAGGCCTACCAGCGGGCCCACCAGCTCCGCTGGCTCGCCGGGCGGCTGTAGCCGCGCGTCGCTCCGCGCCGTCCCAGGCGCCGCGGCCCCGGCGCCGCTACGGTGGTGGTGACCTCGGAGGTGGGCCATGGAGGACGAGGACGTCGCGGTGACCGCGTGGACCGGTGACCCGATGACGCAGGACGACGCGTGGGATCTCCTGCGCACCGAACGGGTGGCGCGCCTGGCGTACCACGTCGGCCACGAGGTCGACATCGCCCCGGTCAACCACGTCGTCGAGGGCGGCCGGCTGCTCTTCCGCACGGCGCCGGGCAGCAAGCTCTTCGGCGTCGTCGTCGGGCGCACCGTCGCGCTCGAGGTCGACCGGCTCGAGGAGGACGAGGCCCGGAGCGTGGTCGTGCGCGGTGTCGCGCGGCAGCTCACCGACGAGGAGGCCGAGGCGTCCGAGCACCCGACGCTGCGCTCGTGGGTCGATCCGGACAAGCCCTTCATCGTGGTCGTCGAGCCGGTGCACGTCAGCGGGCGCCGCTTCCACCTGCACCGCTGAGGCGTCGCGCGGCGGCAGCGGGGTCTGCGGCGGCGACCGTCGTGGGGCACGATGGACGTCGGCCGCGCACCCGGCGTCGGCCGTGACGAGAGGCGATCCATGGCCGACAACACCTCCCCGCTGCCCACGGCGTCGGGCTCCTTCGGCGACAAGCCGGTCCTGACGTTCCCGGAGACCCCGGCGTCGCCCGAGCTCGCCGTCCAGGTGCTCTCGCAGGGGGACGGCACGCTGGTCGAGGCCGGCGACGACATCGAGGTCAACTACTACGGCCAGGTGTGGGGCGGTCGGATGTTCGACAACTCCTACGACCGCGGGTCCTCGATCTCGTTCCCGATCGGCGTCGGCGCTGTCATCGCCGGCTGGGACGAGGGGCTCGTGGGCCAGCCCGTCGGCTCGCGCGTGCTCCTGTCGATCCCGCCCCACCTGGGCTACGGCGAGCGCGGGATGCCCCAGGCCGGCATCGGCGGCACCGACACGCTCGTGTTCGTGGTCGACATCATCGGCACCTCCAGCCGCTGAACCCGCGCCCGCGGACCGGGGCCCGTCGCTCCGGTCCGCGCCGCTCGGGCGCCCGGCCGGTCACGCCAGGACGTGGCGCGCGAGGTAGTCGTTGCGCAGCGCGCCCCGCGGGTCCATCCGCTCGGTGAGCGCGCGGAAGTCCGCCATCCGAGGGTAGAGACGCGCGAGGTCGCGGTCCCGGTCCGCGAAGACCTTGCCCCAGTGCGGGCGCGCGTCGAACGGCGCCAGCGCCGCCTCGAGGTCGGGGAGCAGGGCCTCGACGTCCGCCTGCCGCGGCGCCCACGTGAAGTGGAGTGCGACGCTCTCGCGTCCGGACGCCGTCGAGAGCCACAGGTCGTCCGAGGCCACGGTCCGCACCTCGCTGACGAGCAGCAGCGGCGCGACGCGGTCCGCCATCGCCCGGACGGCGCGCAGCGCGTCCGGCGCGTGCTCGCGCGGCACGAGGTACTCCGACTGGATCTCGTCGCCGTTGCTCGGGGTGAACTCCATGCGGAAGTGCGGCAGGCGCTCGTGCCAGGGCCCGGGCACCCCCCGCTGCGCCGTGGTGAACCGCGGGTCGACGCCGCTGAGCGGGTGCATCTCCCGCTGCGCGGGCGGCGCCCCGAAGTGCCTGACATCGCGCGGTGCCCCCGCCGCGACGCGCGTCTTGCGCCACACCTGCCCGACGGCGTCGCCGCGCCAGTCGGTGAACAGGCTCACGCTGTCGGCGCTGCCGGTGATCTCGTCGAGGTTCTCGAGCACGGCGTCCCACGGCAGCCCGGTCCGCACCTCCTGAGCGACCTCGTACGTCGGCTCGACCTCGAGCGTGAGCGCGACGACGACGCCCAGCGCGCCCAGGCCGACGACCGCCCCGGCGAGGTCCGCGTCGTCCGGACCGAGCGTGACGAGCTCGCCGTCGGACCGGACGAGCTCGAGTCCGCGCACCGCCGACGCGAGGTTGCCGCTGCGGTCGCCCGAGCCGTGGGTCGCGGTCGCGACGGCACCGGCGACCGCGATGTGGGGGAGCGAGGCGAGGTTGTGCAGCGCCCAGCCCGCCGCGTGCAGGCGGGCGGCGAGGGCGCCGTAGCGGGTGCCGCCGCCGACGCGCACCGTGCGCGCGTGGGCGTCGAGCTCGACCAGGTCGGGCAGCGCGTCGAGCGAGACCAGCGCGTCGGAGTCGGCGACGTCGTTGAAGCTGTGCCGGCTGCCGAGGGCGCGCACGCGCGGTGCGGCCGCGACGACCTCCTGCAGCTCCGCGACCGAGCCCGGCCGGTAGAGCGTGGCCGCGCGGTAGGCGTAGTTCCCGGCCCAGGTGCGTCCGGCGGCGTCGGTGCTCACGCGCACCACTGTGGCAGTCCGCCCTGCGCGCCGCTCAGCCGGCGGACGCCCGCACGAGCCCGGTCTCGTAGGCGAGCACGACGGCCTGCACGCGGTCACGGATGCCGAGCTTGGCGAGGATGCGCCCGACGTGCGTCTTGACCGTCGCCTCGGACAGGAAGAGGCGCTCCGCGACCTCGGCGTTGGACAGCCCGTCCGCGACGCAGCGCAGCACCTCGAGCTCGCGCGGGGTGAGCTCGGCCAGGCGGGGGTCCGGCCCGTCGGGCTCGGGCGTCCGGTCCGAGGAGGGCAGCTGGCCCGAGAACAGCTCGAGCATGCGCCGCGTGACCCGGGGGGAGACGACGGCGTCGCCCGACGCGACGGTGCGGATGGCCGCGACGAGCTCCGCCGGGCGCGCGTCCTTGAGCAGGAAGCCGCTCGCGCCCGCGCGCAGCGCCGCGAACGCGTACTCGTCGAGGTCGAACGTGGTGAGGATGAGGACGCGCGTGTCGGGGTGCGCCGCGACGATGCGCTCGGTCGCCTCGATGCCGTTGACGTTCGGCATGCGCACGTCCATGAGCACGACGTCGGGGCGCAGGGCCGTGACCTGGTCGACGGCGGCGCGCCCGTCGCCCGCCTCGCCGATCACCTCCAGGTCGTCCTCGGCCTCGAGCACGAGCCGGAAGCCCATGCGGAGCAGTGCCTGGTCGTCGACCAGCAGGATCCTCGTCATCTCGTCCCTTCGTGGGGCAGCCAGGCATGGACCCGCCACCCGTTGCCGTGCGGTCCCGCCTGGACGGTCCCGCCGTACGCCGCGGCGCGCTCGCTCATCGAGATGAGCCCTCGCGCCGTCCCCTCCTGCTCGCCGCCCGGCACCGCGGGCCCCTGGTCGACGACGTCGATCTCGACGCCCGTCGCCACGCGCCGCACGACCAGCTCGACACCGAGGGTGCCATGCGCGTGCCGTGCCGCGTTCTCGAGCGCCTCCTCGACGATGCGGACGACGGCGAGCTGCAGCCCGGGGTCGGGCGGCAGCACGTCGGCACCGACGCCGGTGGCCCGCACGGGCAGCCCGGCGTCGCGGAACCGGTCGACGATCAGGGCCAGGTCCGGCGCGCTGGGCTGGGGCGCGAACGGGACGGCGGACGCGTCGGCGGCCGGCCCGTCACCGTGCAGCACGCCCAGCAGGCGCCGCATGTCCGCGAGCGCGGCGCGCCCCGTGATCGACAGCTCGGTCAGCGCCGCGCGGGAGAGCTCGGGCGCGTGGCGCACGGTCGACGCGGCCCCGTCGCCCAGCGCGATCATCTCGGTCAGCCCGTGCGCGACGACGTCGTGCATCTCGCGCGCGATGCGGGCGCGCTCGGCCGCCCGGGCCAGCCGTTCCTCCTGCTCGCGGTCGCGCGCCAGGGCGTTCGCCCGGTCCACCAGGTCCGCCACGTGCAGGCGGCGGTTGCGCACGCTCGTGCCGACCGCGACGCAGAGCAGCGCGGGCAGCACGACGCCGGTGGCGGTCCACGCCCAGACCTCGTTCCGCGAGGCCTCGACGACTGCGCTCAGGTCGGCCGCGCCGTCGACCGAGTAGTCGAAGGTGATCGTGCCCACGCGGGCCGGCAGGTCGAGCATCGCCGCCAGGAGCATCGCGGCGGTGGTACCGCCGAAGGTCCACCAGGTCACGGAGGCCGGCCGCGCGGCGGCGACGGCGTAGAGCGCCAGGGCGAGCCCGAGGTCGAACCCGGCCGTCGCCCCGGTGGTCGCCAGGGCCGTCGCACCGAGCGTCGCCATCGCGGCGGCACAGGTGACCGGCCGCCGTCGGCGCCACAGCAGGACGACCATGCCGGCGAACGCCAGGCCGACACCCCACACCTGGGTCCGTCCGGCCACGTCGGGCCCGAGCAGCGTGTCGAGCGGGAACATGCTGCGCGCCCCGGCGGCCATGAGGAGGGCGAAGAAGCCCCAGCCGAGGACGATGAGCACGTCCATGACCACCGGACGCCGGACGAAGAACCGCCGGACCGGTCCGAGCCGCCGTGCCGAGAGCTCGGTGAACAGGGGCGCCTCGACGGCGGGGGCCTGCTTCGCCGCCGCCCGCCGTCGCCACACGCGAGCACTCTCCCAGGTCGGGGCGGTGCGGCGCACGGCGGGGGCGGCGGACGTCGTCACGAGATCAGGCGTCGCGGCGACGCACGAGCACGGAAGCGACCACCATGAGGCCCAGCACCCAGGCCAGCATGACGCCGTAGCCCTGCCAGGGTCCGAGCACGGTGCTCGTCGAGGCGGTCGTCACGGACCCGAGCGCATCGGCCGTCACGAGGCGGCTGCCCGCGAGGCCCGGCAGGAACGAGGCCGCGTTCTGCAGCGGCGCCCACGGGATGAGGGCGAGCACGTTCTCCACGACGAGCAGCAGGCCGAGGACGGCGGCGATCCCGGCGGCGGACGACCGGACGAGCGCGCCGATCGCGTAGCCGAGCGCCGTCGCCGCCGCGAGGACCAGGGGGGTGCCGAACAGGATCCGCAGGTCCTCGCTGCTCGTCAGGTCGATCGACATGCCGCTGAGGGTGAGCGACGGTGCGCTCGCGGCCCACGCGAGCAGGACCGCCGCGATCGATGCGACGAAGACGGTCGCGACGATCACCGCGAGCTTGCTCCACAGCACGCCGAGCCGCCCGGGCGCCGCGGTGAAGCTCGAGCGGATCTGCCCGGTGCGGTACTCGCCGGTGATCGCCACGACGCCGAGAGCGCAGAAGATCAGCTGCGCGAAGAGGGACCCCGAGGTGACGTAGACGGCGCCGACCAGGTGCTCGCTGCCGAACGCCTCGGGGACCTTCGCGATGCTCGCCGTGCGCATCGGCGCGAAGAGGACGACGGCGACGACGCTCGCCAGGACGGCCCACCACGTCGAGCGCAGCGAACGGAGCTTGATCCACTCCGAGGCGAGGAGGGACCGCGCCGTCGGTGCCTGCACGGTGGGGCGCGGCCCACCCGGTGCTGCGGGGCCGGGCACTGCGAGGGCGGTCATGGGGAGCTCCTGCCTGAGGGGGTGGCTGACGTCCTCGAACCTACGAGCGCGTGGCCGCCGCCGGGACGCCCGCGAGGACCAGATCCGCGGCGCCCGTGGCTACGTCAGGAGGATGAGGCGTCCTCCCTGAGGCGTCGCCGTCCGGGGCCGCGTGCTCCGGCACCGTGCCGTCAGGCGCTCGCGGGCGCCGGCGTGCGGTCCGACGCGTCGTCCGGCCACGGGAGGGACGCGCGCACGCGCCACCCCCCCGCGTAGGGCCCGGCCTCGAGCGCGCCGCCGTTGACGGCGGCGCGCTCGCGCATGCCGATGATGCCGCGCCCCGACCCCTGGCCCGTCCGCACGGGCGCGGCCGGCCCGCGGTCGACGACCTCGATCTCGAGGACGCCGGGCCCTCGGCGGACCGCGAGCTCCACCGCCGCCGTGCCCGGCGCGTAGCGCAGGGCGTTGGTGAGCGCCTCCTGGGCGATGCGGTGGGCCGCGAGGCGCAGCCGCGCGTCGGCCCGCTCGAGGGCGGGGTCGGTCAGACCGGTGGCGCGCACCGGCAGCCCGGCGGCTCGGAAGCGCTCGACCAGCGCGGCCAGGTCCAGCCCTTCGGGCTGCGGCTCGTACGGCGCCGGGCCCGCGGCCGGCGCGCCGCCGCCCGGGCTCCCCTCCTGCGCCCCGAGCACGCCGAAGATCCGGCGGATGTCGCCGAGCGCCGAGCGGCCCGTCGCGGAGAGCTCGCGCAGCGCCGCGAGCGACCGGTCGGGTGAGCGGTCCAGGGCCGCGTTCGCGCCGTCGCCGAGGGCGATCATCACCGACAGGCTGTGCGCGACGACGTCGTGCATCTCGCGCGCGATCGTGGACCGCTCGGCGACGCGGGCCAGGCGCAGCTGCTGGTCACGCTCGCGGGCGAGCGCGTTGGCCCGCTCCACGAGGTCCGCCAGGTGCAGGCGCCGGTTGCGCACGCCGGTGCCGAAGGACACGGCCAGCAGCACGCAGATGGCCAGGAGCAGGAGCATGGCGAACCACTCCGAGAGGGCCACCGGGTCGCGGACGGTGCTGGCGCTGCCCGGGGGCGGTGCCCAGCCGTCCGCGAAGTAGGCGTACGCGCGGGCGGCCGGCGCCAGGGCGGCCGCCGCGAGCACCGCGGTGCAGAGCCCGACGGTGCGCCACGTGACCGACGGGCGGTACGACGCGGCCACGACGTACACCCCGAACGCCACGCCGAGGTCGAACCCGCCGATCTGGCCCGTCGTGGCGAGCGAGACGACGCCGAGGGCGGTCATCGCCGCCGTGACCGCGAGCGGGCGGGCACGGCGCCGGGTGAGGACCACCGAGCCGGCGAGGGCGAGACCCAGCACCCACCACCACATGCGGTCGGCGAGCGGGTCGTTCTCCGCCACGGAGTCGTACCGCATCGTGTCGGCGCTGACCAGCGGCACAAAGAGGGCGAAGACGAGGAACCACAGGATGAGCAGGACGTCCACGACGACCGGGTGCTGAGCGAAGAACCGCCGGACCGGCCCGAGCCGGCGCGCCGACTGCTCGGTGAAGAGCGGTGCGGCCGCCGGCTCGGGCGGGGGAGCGGTCACGGCGCTCAGGCGTCCCTCCGACCCCGGAGCACCGCCGCCACCGCGAGGAGCACGACGACCCATGCCGCCATGATGCCGTAGCCCTGGTGGGTGCCTCGGCCGACGACGTGGCCGACGATGTCGGCGTGCGCGGGCACGCTAGGCGTCGCGGCGGCGCAGGAGCACCGCGGCGACGGTGAGCAGGACCGCGACCCAGGCGGCCAGGACGGCCCAGCCCTGCCACGGGCCCAGTGCCGCGACGTCGGACATCTCGCTCCACATGACGTGGGCGTCGAGGCTGCTGTCGTCCTGCAGCACCAGGCTGCCGGCGCGCGAGGGCAGGAACGGGCCGGCCAGCTCGATGAACCGGCCGGGGATCAGCGAGAAGACGTTCTCGACCACGAGCAGCAGCCCGAGCACCGTGGCGATGGCGGCGGCCGAGTTGCGCAGCAGGGCACCGAACGCGAACGCCAGCGCGGCCACGGTCGCCAGGTAGAGCGGGGTGCCCAGCAGGACGCGCAGGTCGCTGGGGTCGGTGAGGTCGATCGAGACGCCGATGGTGTCGAACCACGGCGACGCACCGGCCCAGCCGATCGCGGCGGCCACGGTCATGGCGGCGAAGACGGTGCCGAACAGCACGACCAGCTTGGCGGCCAGGACAGGGATCCGGCGCGGCTCGGCGCTCAGGGTGGAGCGGATCTGCCCGGTCCCGTACTCGCCCGTGATGAGGAGCGCGCCGAGCACGCACACCACGAGCTGGACGAGGAACCAGCCGCCGGTGACGAAGGAGGCGCCGCTCTGCGAGACGCCGCTGCCGAAGTTCAGGGGGTCGGTCGACGTGCCCCAGGTCTGCAGCACGGCGAAGGCGACCAGGAAGGCGGCGGCGACGCCGAGGCTCCACCACGTGGAGCGCAGGCTCCGGAGCTTGATCCACTCGGACGCGACGAGGCGCCCGAAGGTGACCGGTCGCACGGTCGCCGCGCGGCGGGCCGGGGCGAGCGGCGCGGCGGCCGTCGCGGCGCTCACCGCGCGCTCCCG
>NZ_JACEXH010000039.1:0-20714 GCF_014525465.1 Actinotalea sp. JY-7885
CGTTCGCCTCGGCCGCGGTCGCCGCCCGGTCGTCGTGGCTTGGTGCCGCGGCGGTCGTGCTCGCGGTCGGGCACGTCGCCATGACGGCGCGCACGAGGCGGGCGGTGGGTGTCCGACGCGCGGCGCCGGACCCCCGAGCCCAGCGCCCGCGCGCACGACCGGGCGCGGGTGGGCCAGGTGGGGCTTGAACCCACGACCGACGGATTATGAGTCCGCTGCTCTGACCGGCTGAGCTACTGGCCCGCGCGCGTCACGGTACCGGAGCCGGACGCACCCCCGCCCGGAGCGGTCGAGCGCGACCGCCGGGAGCGGGGGCCGCCGACATGGGCCGCGATCCGGGCGGTGACGACGCGCGGCTACGGTGGTCCCATGGCCCTCCGACGACGCGCGCCCCGGCTGCCCGACGAGGCCCGCCGCAGCCTGGACCTGCGCCGCGGCGAGAAGATCCTGGCGACGGCCCCGCTGAGCGACGGCTGGGCGGTCGTGACGACGCAGCACCTGCAGGTGCTCGCCGGGCCCGGCCTGCGCCGGGCGTGGTGCGACGTCGACGGCGCGCGCCTCGACGCCGACGCGGCGGAGCTCACCGTCACCTGGGTCGACGGCTCGCCCGCGACCGTCCTTCACCTCGAGGCCGAGCACGCGCGCCCGCTCGTGCGCGCGGTGCACGAGCGCGTGCAGTCCTCGGTCGTCCACACCGCGCGCGTGACCGTGCCGGGCGGCGCCGTCGTGCGGGTCGCGCTGCGACGCGACGCCGACGGCGGGCTCCTCACGCAGGTGCTCGGGAACGGCCGCGTGAACCTCTCGGACCCGGCCACCGCCGCCGTCGTCGACGCGGCCGAGGCGAAGGTCCGCGAGGCGGCCGGCCTGTCCTGAGCCCGACGCGGCCGGACATGCGAAAGGCCCCGTCGGGGACGGGGCCTACGCTGCGCTGCTCCCGCGACTGGACTCGAACCAGTAACCGTCCGATTAACAGTCGGATGCTCTGCCAATTGAGCTACGCGGGATCGTGCGGGTCGCAATGCTACCCGATCCGTGGCGGTGCCCCGGACCGCGCGGCTACTTGATCGCGCCCTGCGTGACGCCCGCCATGACCCAGCGCTGGGTGAAGAGGTAGACGACGATCGCCGGCGCCATGGCCATGAGGTAGGACGCGAAGGCGACGTTGTAGTTGCTGCTGAACTGGGTCTGGAAGACGCTCTGGAGCACGGGCAGCGTCTGCATCGTCGAGTCGGCCGTGATGAGCGACGGCATCATGAAGTCGTTCCACGAGGCGAGGAACGCGAAGATCGCCACGGTCGCGCTCATCGGCGCCATCATCGGGAACACGATCCGCCGGAAGACCTGCCACGTGCTGGCGCCGTCGAGGCGTGCGCTCTCCTCGAGCTCCTCCGGCAGGCCGCGGATGAAGGCGGTGAACAGCAGCACGCTGAACGACAGCTGGAACATCACGTGCAGGATCGCGACCCCGAGCGGGTTGTCGAGCCCCACCATGCCGGTCAGCTTCACCTGGGACAGCGCGAGCACCGGGAACGGCAGGAACATGGCCGCGAGCAGGTAGAAGAACGACCACCGGAAGAAGCGCCGGTCCCAGTTGCGGGCGATGGCGTAGGCGGCGAGCGCCGCGAGCACCACGGTCCCGACCACCGTGACGGCGGTCACGAACACCGAGATCGCGAAGCCGCGCGGGAAGTTCGTCAGCCGCCACGCCTCCACGAACCCGTCGAGGGACACGGGCGACGGCAGCGCGAAGACCTGGCCGTCGACCGACTGCTCGGCCGTCTTGAACGCCATGACGACCGTGGCGTACAGCGGCAGGAACACCGCCGTCGAGCACAGCACGAGGAGCACCGTGGTCTGCCACCTCGGCCGGTCCTGGCCGCCGGAGGCCCGGAACCGGCGGCGGCGTCGGACGGGCACCTGGCCCGGCCCGGTGGTCAGCAGGCTCTGCTGGGTCATCAGAACGCACTCCTTCCGCGCGTCAGACGCAGCTGGACGGCGGCGAGGACGATCGCGATGAGGAAGAAGATGGTCGCGTTCGCCATCTGGTAGGCGTAGTCCCCGCCCGTGAAGCCCGAGAAGATCGTCATCGCGACGCTGCGGGTGGCGGTGCCGGGACCGCCGTTGGTCAGGCCGACGATGGTGTCGTAGGCGTTGAGGAAGTTCTTGAAGCCGATGACGAGGTTGATCATCACGTAGCCGGCGACGAGCGGCAGGGTGATGGACCGCAGCCGGCGGATGGCCGACGCCCCGTCCATCGCGGCCGCCTCGTACACCTCCCCCGGGATCGACAGGATCCCCGCGATGTAGATGAGCAGCGCCGACGGGATCGCCTGCCAGGCCGTGACCACCACGATCGCGATCCAGGCCAGGTCGGGGTCGGCGAGCAGGCTCTCCTCGAGCGGGCCCAGTCCCATCGCCTGCCCGAGCTGCGGCAGGGAGTTGGAGAACAGGAAGTTGAACACGTACGCGATGACGATCGCCGAGATCACCATGGGGAGCACGAAGACGGCGCGCAGCGTGACCTTCGCCCGGATCCTCGACGTCAGGCCGATGGCCAGGAGGAAGGCGAGGACGTTGACGAGCAGCACCGTGACCAGGGCGAACCCGGCCGTGAACCCGTAGGACGCGGCGATGGCCGGGTCCGAGAACAGGGCGACGTAGTTCGTGAACCCCGTGAAGCTGAACTCCCCGAAGCCCACGGAGTCGGTGAAGCTCAGCGTGATGCCCATGATCGCCGGCAGCGCGATCGACAGGGTGAACAGCACGAGCGAGGGCACGAGCATGAGGTAGAAGGTCGTCCCCACCCGCCGGCGCCCGAGGCCGCGCCCCGGCGTCGGCGCGCGGTCGACCGCCCGTGGTCGGGTGGCTGCGGTGGTCGCCATGAGGCCTCCGGTCGTCGGTGAGGCGGAGCGGGACGGACGTGCTCAGGTGCGGAAGGCGAGGCGCGCCCAGTCGGCGTCGAGGGTCGTGAGCACCTCGCTCGGGTCGGCGCCGGACGCGAGCGACTGGGCGTAGTTCTGCAACGGGATGGACTGCGGCACGAGCTGCGACGCACCCAGGTAGAAGGCCGCCCGGTCGTAGTACTCCTTGAGCTCGACGAGCGTCTCGTCGGTCACCTCGGCCGCGTCCTGCGTCACGCCGAAGCCCAGCGCCTGGGCGTTGTAGGCGTCGATGACCTCGGGCTGCATGAGGAACGCGAGGAACTCGCGAGCCGCCTCCTTCTTCGGCGAGGCCTCCGGGATCCACAGGGCGAGGTCGATGTTGACCCGGACCTTGCGGTCCGCCGGGTCGTCCGTCATCGGCAGGGGGAAGGACCCGACGTTCTTGTCCGGGTTGGTCTTGGCGATCTCGCTCAGGGCCCACGGCCCCTGGAGGTACATCGCGGCCTCACCGTTGGCGAAGGCGACGTTGCCGTCGCCGTAGCTCCGGCTGGCCGCGTCGGTGTTCGAGTGCTCGACCAGCACCGCCATGTGCTCGACCGGCTCGAGGAACTGCTGCTGGAAGGCGACGTCGGACGCCGGCCCGACGTCGTCGCCCTGCTCCTTGAGCCGGGCGAAGAAGTCGGTGGTGTCCAGCATGCCGCCGACGGCGTAGTCGAAGTGCCCCTGGGCGATCGTCCACGGGTCCTTGAACGTGCTGTAGATCGGGGTCACCCCCGCGGCCGTGAGCGCGTCGCACAGCGCGGTGAACTCGGCCCAGGTGGTCGGCGGCACGAGGCCGTTCGCCTCGAAGAGGTCCCGGTCGTACAGCACCGCCGCGGCCATGAGCGAGTACGGGATCACGCTGGTGCGGTCCGGGTACGTCGCCGTGACGTCGATCAAGGGCTGGAGGTCCTCGCGGATGCGGCCCGCCTCCGGCATGTCGCCCAGGTCGCTCAGGGCGCCGCGCTCGACGTAGCGCGAGACCTCGAAGTTGTAGTTGAGGCACCCGATGTCGGGCGGGCTCTCGCGGACGAACGAGCCGGCGAGGTTCGACGTCGCGTCGTGGCGCACGCGGACGCGGGACTGCGACTGGTGGAACTGCTCGATGAGCTCGTCGAAGTAGCCGATGACCTCCGGCTTGGACTGGTAGAAGACGATCTCCGTGACGCCGCGCGACGACGCCGGCGCGCACGAGGCCAGGGCCGCGGTGGCGCCGGCGAGACCGAGGCCGTGCAGGAAGGTCCGGCGGCTGAGCTCCCTCGAGCCGAGGCGCTGCGGTGAGGACACGTCGTCGTCTCCCTCGTCGGCAGCCCTGCGACGGTGCGGGGCGGCTGGCGGGCGCCGTCGTCCCGGCGGCCCTTGATCGACGGTACGCCGACCGGCCGGAACCGCATCCGCAGCCGTCGTCCGGACCGGCTCAGGCGAGCTCGACCGCCTCGCCCGGGGTGAGCAGCACGCCGCGGACCGCATCGGCCCCGCCGTCGTCGGCGTCCGCCAGGGCGCGCAGGAACCACTCCCCCGGCATCCGCAGGCGCGTGCGCATCGGGCGCGCCATGCCGGACATGCGCAGCGTCCCCCAGTGCACCGGGATGGCGACCCGGGCGCCGACCGTACGGGCTGCCGCGGCGGCCCGCACGGGGTCCAGGTGTCCCGGGCCGAGGCGCGGGCCCCACCCCCAGACCGGCACCACCGCCACGTCGACGACGCCACGGACCGCCATCGCGGGGATGCGCGCCATCCCGGCGAAGGTTCCGGTGTCGCCGGCCAGCCAGACGGTCAGGTCGGGGCTCTCGACAAGGTGCCCGACGGCGGCCGCGGTCGGCCCGAAGGGCTCGCGCCGCCCGCCGTGGTCCGCCGGCACGGCCGTGACGACCAGGCCGCCGACCTGGTGCCGCTGCCCGACCGCCAGCTCGGTCACGTGCTCGACCCCGCGCCCGGTGAGCCACCGCCCGGCGCCGACCGGGGCGAGCACGACGGCGGCACGCATGGCGCGCAGGGTGGGGACGTCGCAGTGGTCGTGGTGCAGGTGCGACAGGACGACGGCGTCGGGCGCCGTGCGCGACCACTCCTCGGGCCCCGCGGTGCCCGGCCCCCGCACGACGCGCAGCACCCCGGCCCGCCGCCGCAGGAGCGGGTCGGCGACCACCCGGGCGCCCGCCAGGTCCAGGACGACCGTCGAGTGCCCCAGCCACGTCAGGCGCATCCCTACCCCACCTCGTTCCCCGTCGTGCGGAGCCCGGCCGCCTCGAGCCAGCGCACGAGCTGGCGGTGGACGGCCTCGGCGCCGTGCAGCTCGCCGTCGTCGCGCGGCTCGAGCAGGTCCTGCGCCAGCGGCCACCGCGCGGGGTGCAGCAGGACGGCGTGGTTCTGGTCCCCGCCGAGGCCGCCGTGCGAGCCGACCAGCTCCTCGAAGGCGTGGACCTCGGCGGTCAGCGGGTCCACCGTCGAGTGCACGAGCACGTCGGGGGCCTCGTCCATCGACGCCACCCGCAGCAGGTCGCGCCGGGCGTGCGGGCCGAGGCCCGCCAGCGGGTCGGTGCCCGTCACGGTGCCGTCCCGCAGGACGTGGACGCCCGCCGCCGACAGCGCGAGCGGCCCACGTGGGCTGCGCACGACGAGGAGACCGACGCCGGGCTGGTCGAGGAGCCCCGGCACGAGCGCGGGGAAGCGCGCGCGGATCTCGTCGAGGTCCCATCGGCGCGCCGCGGGGAACCAGACCAGGCCCAGGCAGCCGGACGCGGCGACGACGAGGTCGAGCGGCCCCTCGTGCCCGCCGTCCGCGTCGTGCCCCGGCCGGTCCGTCGCGCCCCCGCCGGAGCGGCGGGCGTGCCGGTCGGCCAGTGACCGGGTGACCGCCGAGGCCGAGAGCACGTCGGCCAGCAGGGTGTTCAGCTGCCCCCAGCCCTCCACGTCACCCGTCGCGGCGACCGCGTCGGACTCGGCGACCGCCGTGAGCGAGCGCACCACGTCCTCCAGCGAGCGTCCGGCGAGCTGGCGGAACGTGGCGCCCTGCGACTGGCCGTGGTCGGACAGCACGACGAACCGGTAGTCGCGCGCCGCCGCCGGCAGGATCTCCTCCAGCGTCCCGAGCACCCGGTCGATGCCGGCGAGCGAGTCCAGCGACTCGCGTCGGGCCGGACCCGCGTGGTGCGCGATCTCGTCGTAGTCGACGAAGTTCACGTACACGACCGGCGCGCCCCGGACCATCTCCTCGGCGACGAGCGCGACGGTCAGGTGACGGACCATCGCGTTCGTCAGCCCGCGCAGCAGGACGTAGTCCCAGCCGCGGCGCGTGCGAGGGACGATGCCGCGGACCCGCTGCTGCCGCGCCTGGTAGAGCTCCTTGACCATCTCCCCGACCGTCGTCAGGGTCGCCCGGGCGAAGACGAACGGGCTCGCGAAGAAGCGCAGGTACGCCCCACCCGGGCCGAGGCCGCGCGGCCGCCCCGCCCGGCTCATCACCAGCAGGCTCGTGGGCGCGTCCCCCGTGAACAGGTTGCCGATGCTCACGCCGCCGTCGGCCAGCAGGCCCCGCCCGTCGGACAGGCGCTCCTCGATGAGCGCCGCGTCCGCCGGCCGGTTCGCGACGAGCAGCCGCCCCGCCCGCCGGTCGAACCAGCGGAAGGCCGGGATGCCCCGGTTGGTGCCGTGGAGCAGCCCGGCCTGGCTCGCGGGGGTCGTCGACGGCACGGCCGCCCACCACCGGCGCAGCACGTGGTCGCCGGAGCGGACCCACCGCGCCAGGGTGGGCAGGTCCCCGGACAGCACGCCCTGACGCAGCAGCGGGTAGGCCAGCCCGTCGACCTGCACGACGACGACCCCGGCCGGCCGCGCGGCCCCGGACGGCCGCGGAGCCCGGGAGCGCCGGCGGGCGCGCGCCACGAGGTCGGCGACGACGTACTCGTTGTCGCTGGCCGCCGTGAGCCAGCGCCCCACCGCCCCGAGCAGCGCGACGGTGACCAGCGTCCCGACGGCCGTGCCCACGCTGATGGCATCGCCCGTGACCAGCCGCAGGGCGAGCAGGACGGACGCCACCTGGACGGCGAGCCCCAGGAGCAGCGCGACGCTCGCTCCCCCGAGGCGCGCCAGCGGCCGCAGCACGGGACGGACGAGGGCGTCGACGAGCGCGACGACGCCGGCGGCGAGCAGCGCCCGCGCCAGCCCCAGGTCCAGGTCGTCCCACAGCGCGGCGGCGATCAGCAGGGCCACGGCCGTCGAGGCGAGCGACGCGACGGCCGAGGACAGGTCGCTCCCGCGGAGACCACGACGGCGTCGCCCGGGCTCGAGCATGGTGCCACCTCCTGGTCCGAGTCCGTCGGGGCACCGTGGCGGTCAGCCCCAGCCTGCCAGGGCACGCATGGTCCGCATCCCGAGCCCGGGACGGCCGTCCGGACCCGCGGGCGCCGCCCACGGCTGTCCGAGGGTTGACACGGCGGTGTGACACGGATCACACTCGAATGGTTGCTTAATCGGTTTAGCACGAGAAGGGTGACGATGGTGCGACGCGTCGGCATCAAGGACGTCGCACTCCACGCAGGGGTGTCCGCGGCCACCGTCTCGCTCGTCCTGAACGGCCGGGCGACGACCCGCATCCCCGCGACCACGCAGGACCGCGTGCGCGACGCCGCGCAGCACCTGGGGTACGCGCCGAACACCCTCGCCCGAGGGCTGCGCACGCGACGCACCCACACGATCGGCTTCCTCTCCGACCGCATCGCCACCACCCCGTACGCGGTGCGCATGATCGAGGCGGCCCAGGACGCGGCCCGCGAGAACGGGCACCTGCTGTTCCTCGTCAGCACGGGCGGCGACGCCACCGCCGAGCAGGAGGCCGTGGAGACGCTGCGGGCCCACCAGGTCGACGGCTTCGTCTACGCCTGCATGTGGCACCGGGCCGTCACCGCCCCGCCCTGGATCCCCCGCGGGACCGTCTTCCTCGATGCCCGACCGGTCGACGGCGGCTTTGCCGCGGTCGTCCCGGACGACCGCGGGGGCGCGGCCGCTGCGGTCCAGGAGCTCGTCGATGCGGGGCACGTCCGGATCGCCTACCTCGACATCGACGAGGACCCGCTCCCCCTCGCGTCCGAGCTCCGGCTCGAGGGATACCTCGACGTGCTCACCCGGGCGGGGATCACGCCGGACCCCGCGCTGCACGTCCGGGGCACGTCGGACGCGGCCGGTGGTCGGGAGGCGGCGGACCGCCTGCTCGCCCTGCCCCCGGCCCGGCGCCCGACCGCGCTCTTCTGCTTCAACGACCGGCTGGCCATGGGCGCGTACGCCGCGGCACGCCACCACGGCCTGGCCGTACCCGCAGACCTGTCGGTCGTCGGCTACGACGACCAGCAGCTCATCGCCGCGGAGCTGGACCCGCCCCTGACCACCGTCGCCCTTCCTCACCACGAGATGGGCCGGTGGGCGGTGGAGGTGCTGCTCGGCGTGCGAGAGAGACCCGCGGACGGGGACGGCGTCGTCCTGATGCCGTGCCCGCTCATCCGTCGGGAATCGGTAGGCCCGCCGCCGGCCCGGTGACCGGGCCGACGGCGGGCGTGACACCACCCGAACGGGCGCCGGCCGGCGTCCGTCGAGCGGGGGATCTCGACCTTGCCCGTCGAGGTCCCCATGAAGGGAATCACGATGAGTCGCAAGTCCTTCACGGGGATGCTAGCCATCACCGCCGCCTCGGCCACCGCGCTGGCCGCATGCGGACAGGCAGGCCAGTCCGACGGCGGCGGTGACGGCGACGGCGGCACCACCGAGCTGACCATGTGGACCCACTCGGCCGGGAACCCGGCCGAGCTGGCCATCTACGAGCAGATCATCGGCGACTACAACGAGTCGCAGGACCGGTACGAGGTCGTCGTCGAGTCGTTCCCCCAGGGTGCGTACAACGACGCGGTCGTCGCGGGAGCCGCGGCCGGGGACCTGCCGTGCCTGCTCGACATGGACGGGCCGATCGTGCCCAACTGGGCGTGGGCCGGCTACATCCAGCCGCTCGACCTGGACCCCGCGATCACGGACGCGCTGCTGCCGACGGCGGTGGGTGAGTACCAGGACGAGGTCTACTCGGCGGGCTACTGGGACGCGGCGCTGTCCGTCTTCGCGCGCGGGTCGGTGCTGGAGGAGAACGGGATCCGCGTCCCGACCGTCGAGGAGCCGTGGACGCGGGAGGAGTTCGACGCCGCGCTCACCACGCTCCAGGGCGCGGGCTACGCCACCCCCCTCGACATCAGCGCGGAGGACGCCGGCGAGTGGTGGTCCTACGCCTACTCGCCGATGCTCCAGAGCGCCGGCGGAGACCTCATCGACCGCGAGTCGATGCTCACCGCCGAGGGTGCGCTCAACGGGCCCGAAGCCGTCGAGTTCTTCGAGTGGTTCCAGGGCCTCTTCGAGCGCGGCCTCGCGAGCAACGCCGGGACGATCGGCAACGAGGAGTTCAACAACGACGAGGTCGCCCTGAGCTACACGGGCGTGTGGAACGCGCTGGACTCGCTCGAGACGGTGGGTGAGGACCTGCTCATCCTCCCGCCGCCGGACCTCGGCGAGGGGCCGAAGATCGGCGGAGCGTCCTGGCAGTGGGGCATCTCGGCCGAGTGCGAGGCGAGCGAGGGGGCACGCGAGTACCTCGAGTTCAGCTTCGACCCGCAGTACATCGCCGCCTTCGCGGACGGCCAGGTGGTCATCCCCGCGACGGCCGAGGCCGAGGAGCTCTCCGAGATGTTCGGCGAGGGGGACCCGCTGCAGCCCTTCGTCGAGCTGTCCCAGCAGCTCGCGCTCGAGCGGCCGCCCACACCGGCGTACCCGATCATCTCGAGCGTCTTCGAGCGGGCCGGCAAGGACATCATGAACGGCGCCGACGTCCAGGAGACGCTCGACCAGGCCGTCCAGGAGATCGACACCAACATCGAGTCCAACGACGGCTACGGCTTCTGAGCCGACCGTCCTGAACGGCGGTCGGGGCGGCGCGCCCCGGCCGGGCCGTGGCGACCGTGGCCGCGACCCGACGACGCGCCGCCCCGCCGAGCCGCCGGATCGGATGTCACCATGACTCTCCCCGCTCAGCAGATCACCCCGCACGCGCTGCCGGACGAGGCGGTCACCCAGGCGCTCACCGGCCGCAACCGCGGTCGCGCGCGCGCCGCCCGTCAGGGTCACCGCTCGGCCTACTGGATGGTCGCCCCGGCGACCCTCCTGCTCCTCCTCTTCCTGGTCGTGCCCGTGCTGCTCGCCTTCGGGCTCAGCTTCACGAACGCCCGGCTGATCTCGCCCAACCCGCCACGCTTCGTCGGCGGCGACAACTTCGTCCGGGCGTTCACGCAGGACCCGACGTTCCTCCGCTCGCTGGTCAACACCTTCATCTTCGCCGTCGTGGTGGTGCCCGTGCAGTCGGCGCTGGCGCTGGGGATGGCCGTCCTGGTCAACCGCAAGCTCCGTGGCGTGACGCTGTTCCGGATCATCTACTTCATCCCCGTGGTCACGTCGATCGTCGTGATCTCCGTGCTCTGGGAGTTCATGTACCAGCGCGACGGCCTCATCAACGCGCTGCTCTCGCGCGTGAGCGGCGGCGCCCTGGAGGGCGCCGACTGGCTCAACGACACCCGCACCGCACTCGGCGCGATCATCGTGCTCTCCATCTGGCAGGCCGTCGGCTTTCACATGATCATCTGGCTCTCCGGGCTGCAGACGATCCCCGAGGAGCTCTACGAGGCCGCCCGCATGGACGGCGCCAACGGGTGGCAGCAGTTCCGCAGCGTCACGTGGCCCGGCCTGCGCTCGACCATGGTCTTCATCCTCGTGACGATCACGATCCAGGCGCTCGGCCTGTTCGCCCAGATCGACGTCATGACCCAGGGCGGTCCCCTCGACACGACGACGACGCTCGTCTACCACGCGGTGCAGCAGGGCTACCGGCGCCAGGAGACCGGCTACGGCGCGGCGATCTCGTTGATCTTCTTCGTGATCGTGCTCGTCATCGCACTCGTCCAGCGCTGGCTCACCCGGGAGAAGGACTGACATGACCACGCACCGCACGTCGGCCTCACGCCGGCTCCTCAGCTACCTCCCGATGGTCCTGCTGGCCGTCTTCTTCCTCTTCCCGCTCGTGTTCATGCTGGTCTCCAGCCTCAAGCCGGACGCGCAGATCCTCTCCGACATCGACTCGCCGCAGGCCTTCCTGCCGACCGGGGACATCAGCCTGGCGAACTACGCGGGCGTCTTCGAGCGCGTCCCGGTGGCCCGGTTCCTCGCGAACTCGGTCCTCGTGACGGTCCTGATCGTCGGCCTGGGCCTCGTCGTCAACAGCATGGCGGGGTTCGCGCTGTCCCGGCTCGAGTGGAGCGGCCGCAAGCTCGTCCTGATCCTGATCATCGCGACGCTGATCGTGCCCTTCGAGACGATCGCCATCCCGCTCGTCTACTGGGTCTCGAAGCTGCCGACCATCGTGTTCGAGAACGGCCTGCCGATGTACGACTTCGGCTGGCTGAACTCCTACCACGTGCAGATCGTGCCGTTCATCGCCAACGCGTTCTCGATCTTCCTGTTCACGCAGTACTTCTCCACGATCCCGCCGTCCCTCGACGAGGCGGCGCGCATCGACGGCGCCGGCTGGTTCACCATCTACCGGCGGATCATCGTCCCGCTCTCCGGTCCCGCCTTCGCGACCGTCGCGATCCTCACCTTCCTGCCGGCGTGGAACCAGTACCTGTGGCCGCTCATGGTCGTCCAGCAGGAGGAGCTGCGGCCGGTCATGGTGGGGGTGCAGTACTTCTTCCAGATCAACCCGGCCTGGGGCGAGGTGATGGCCTACACCTCGCTCATCACCCTGCCGGTGCTCGTGATGTTCCTCGCCTTCCAGCGGGCGTTCGTCAGCAGCATCGCCTCCAGCGGTGTGAAGGGCTGAGCCGTGGCGCTCCGGCTCCCCGACCACTGGGTGTGGGACAGCTGGCAGGCGCACGACGGGGCGCACCACCACCTGTTCTTCCTGCGTGCCAGCCGGGCCCTGCACGACCCGGACCGACGCCACCTGCGTGCGTCGATCGGCCACGCCCGGTCCACGGACCTGCGCACGTGGGAGCTGGTGCCGGACGCGCTCGTCGCGGCCGACTCCCCCGCGTGGGACGACCAGGCCACGTGGACCGGATCGGTGGTCCGGGCGCCGGACGGCTCCTGGCGCCTGTTCTACACGGGCGTGAGCCGGGCCGACGGCGGGGTGGTCCAGCGCATCGGCGCGGCCCGGTCGCAGGACCTGGTGACCTGGCACCGCGTGCCAGGTCCGCTCACCGAGGCCGACGGACGCTGGTACGAGAAGTACGACGGCGAGGCCTGGTTCGACGAGGCGTGGCGGGACCCCTGGGTCCTGGCGGACCCGGACGGCGACGGCTGGCACATGCTCGTCACGGCCCGGGCGCGCGCCGGGCCACCGGCGGGCCGCAGCGTCATCGGGCACGCGACGAGCCCGGACCTGGACACGTGGACCGTGCGCCCGCCGCTGTCGGAACCCGCGGGGTTCGGCCAGCTCGAGGTCCCCCAGGTGGTCGAGGTGGACGGCATGGCGTTCCTGCTCTTCTGCTGCTGGCCCGCGCACATGGCCCCCGAGCGCCGGGCCACCTGGCCGGGCGGCGGGATGTGGTGCGCCCCGGGCAGGAGCCTGCTCGGGCCGTGGGACCTGGACCGTGCGCGGACGTTCGACCACCCCAGCCTCTACGCGGCGCGCCTGGTGCGCGACGGACCGGGCTGGGCGCTGATCGGGTTCCGGGACCTCGAGGACGGGCGGTTCGTGGGCGAGATCACCGACCCGCTCCCGGTGGTGCGCGACGGGGACACGCTCCGGCTCGCCTGACGGCACCGGCGCGCCCCTGCGCCTCCGCGCTCGGACCGGTCGCCCGATGCCGTGCCGCGTCGTAGCGTGGCGGTCACGAGCGACCGGCCGAGCGGGAGGCGACGCGCATGAGCACACCCACCGGGGACCGCCGACGACTGGGCTGGGACCTCGTCCTGGGTGTCCTCCTGGTCGCGGTCGGTCTCGTGGTCCTCCTGCACACCCTGATCGCCGCGCAGGTCTCCGTGCGCCTGCTGGCGTGGGCCACGCTCCTCTCGGGCGCGCTCGCGATCGCGGCCGCCCTCGTGCGCATCGGCCGCGGCGGCTTCTGGTCCACGTCCTTGAGCGGCGCGCTGCTCCTGGTCCTCGGGCTCGTGTTCTTCCGGCAGGCGGACGCCAGCGCGTTCACCCTCACCCTGGTCGCGGGCGCGATGTTCCTCGCGATCGGGATCACCCGGCTGATCGCCGCCGTCGAGAACGACGCCTTCCGCTGGGTCCTGGCGCTCGGCGGGCTCCTGTCCACCGTGCTCGGCCTGATCGTGGTCCTCGACCTCGTCGACGCGACCTTCGGCCTGCTCGGCGTGCTGGTCGGGGTGCAGACGCTCGTCGACGGCTTCTGCCTGCTGCTGCTGGGACGGCCCCGCGACCGCCGGCCCCGCGGCGAGCGTCAGGCGGCCGCGGCGTCGCCGCGCGACTGAGCACGACGTCGCGCGGTCACTCGGGCGGTCACTCGGCGGGCCGCCCGGACCGCAGCCCGGCGGTCCAGCGCTCCTCGATGCGGCCGAAGTGCCAGACCGCGAGCGCCACCACCCACGCGACGACGAACAGGCCGACGACGACGTAGCCGACCATGCCGAGGTCGAGCCCACCGACCCACGCGACGGGGCCGCTCGTGATCGCGAGCTTCTCCGCGAAGATCGAGACCACCTCGATCCCCCCGATCAGCAGGGCGACCGCGACGGACAGGCCCGTGATCGCGATGTTGTAGTAGACCTTGCGGACCGGCTTGGAGAACGCCCAGCCGTAGGCGAAGTTCATGAAGCACCCGTCGATGGAGTCGAGCAGGCTCATCCCCGCCGCGAAGAGCACCGGCAGCGTGATGATCGCGTACCAGGGCAGCTCGAACGCCGCCGCACCCCCGGCCAGCACGAGCAGCGAGACCTCGGTCGCGGTGTCGAAGCCCAGGCCGAAGAGCAGCCCGACCGGGTACATGTGCCACGGCTTGGTCACGGCCTTCGTCACGCGCGGCAGCAGGCGGTTGATGACACCGCGGTTGTCGAGCTGACGCTCGAGGGCGGCCTCGTCGTAGACCCCGCGGCGCATCGCGCGGAACACCTGCAGGATCTGCCGCAGCACGACGAGGTTGATGATGCCGATCGCCAGGAGGAACACGGCCGACACCGTGATGCCGATGAGGCCGGTGGTCTGCTGCAGGGCGGAGGAGTCGTCCTCGACCTGCCCGGCGAGCGCCCTGACACCCAGGGCGAGCAGGACGCAGAGCCCGAAGACGATGCTCGAGTGCCCGAGGGAGAACCAGAACCCGACGGAGACCGGCCGCCTGCCCTCCGCCATGAGCTTGCGCGTGGTGTTGTCGATCGCCGCGATGTGGTCGGCGTCGAACGCGTGCCGCATCCCCAGGGTGTAGGCCGTCAGGCCGAGGCCGACGCCGAAGACCGTGGTCGAGTCGACCCGGTACTGCGCCGGCGCGACGACGAGCAGGAGCAGCCCCCAGCCGATGACGTGGAGCGCGGCCACGACACCGGTCATCGCCCCGATCGAGGCCCACTCCCCCCGCGTGAGGCGCGGGACGCGGCGCTTGGCCTGGGCGGGACGGGACGACGTCGTCATGGCAACCCCCTGGAGTGGTGTGCACCCGCGGGGGCCGGGTACCTGCTATGCCACGGTAACGCGACTCTGTCGCGGCTGCACCCCTGCCGGCGCTGACCCGTCCGCACTAGGCTGGCGGTGCCGTGGCCACGGGGCCCGGCACCTCGCGCCGGCCGGACGATGAGGTGAGGCATGACGAGCGACGAGGCGACGTCGGGCCACACGCCGGACGATGCGGCGACCACCGTCGCCCGGGTGCGCGCGATGCTCCGCGCCCGCGGCGAGCGCATGACGCGGCCGCGCCGCGCCGTCCTGACGGTGCTGTCGCGAGCCGACGGCCACCTCGGGGCCGAGGAGATCCTCGGCGCCGTCGCGCAGGAGGACCCCACCGTCCACCGCGCGACCGTCTACCGCACCCTCGAGGCGCTCGCCGCGCTCGGCGTCGTCCAGCACGTCCACGTGCGGCGCACGGGGACGGCCTACCACCTGGCCCGCGAGGCCCACCTGCACGCGGAGTGCCAGCGCTGCGGCGTCGTGCAGGACCTGCCCGCCGCTCTGCTGGACGACGTCGCCCGCGTCGTCGACCGAGAGCACGGGTTCGCCCTCGCCGCGACCCATGTGGCGCTGTCCGGCGTCTGCCGCCAGTGCCGCACCGACCCGACGGGCCCGGCGGGTCTCGCCGGTCACCGGTAGGTGGCACCAGGCCGAGCGAGACGACATCGAGCGAGACGACATCGAGACGCTGCAGGGGGTGGTAGGAGCGCCGGGCGGGGGATCAGAGGATCGAGCGGTACAGCTCCTCGATCTCGGCCACGCTCGCCGGACGCGGGTTGCCGCCGGCGCACACGTCGTCGGACGCGGCCTGCGCGAGCGCGGGCAGGTCGGCCTCGGTCGCGCCGACGTCCCGGACGGACCTGGGGTTGCCCAGGTCCGTGGTGAGCGTGGCGACCGCCTCGACCGCCGCCGCGCGCGCGGCGTCGAGCGGCATCGTCGCCGCGTCCTCGACGCCGAACGCCGCCGCGATGTCGCGGTACTTCTCCCCCGTGTGCTCGGCGTTGAACGCCATCACGGGCGCGAGCAGGATCCCGTTGGCCACGCCGTGCGGCGCCTCGTAGAACGCGCCCAGCGGGTGCGCCATCGCGTGCACGAGTCCCAGCCCCACGTTCGAGTAGCCCATGCCCGCGACGTACTGGGCGAGCGCCATGCGCTCGGCGGCCGCGTCGTCGCCGTCGGCGGCCGCGCGCAACGAGGCGGCGATGACCTGGATGGCCTTGAGGTGGAACAGGTCGGACAGCTCCCACGCGCCCAGGGTCGTGTAGCCCTCGATGGCGTGGGTCAGGGCGTCCAGCCCGGTCGCGACCTTCAGCGCGCGCGGCGCGCCGGCCATCATGTCGGAGTCCACGACGGCGAGGACCGGGATCGCGTGCGGGTCGAAGCAGACGAACTTTCGGCGCCGCTCGGGGTCCGTGATGACGTAGTTGATCGTCGTCTCGGACGCGGTGCCGGCCGTCGTCGGCACCGCGACGATCGGCACGGACGGGTTCGCGGTCGCGGCGCCACCCTCGAGGGACCGCACGTCGGCGAACTCGGGGTTGGCCACGACGATGCCGATTGCCTTGCACGTGTCCTGCGGCGAACCGCCGCCCACGGCGACCAGCACGTCGGCGTGGGACGCCCGGAACGCCGCCACGCCCGCCTGGACGTTGGCGATGGGCGGGTTGGGCAGGACGTCGGAGAAGACCTCGTAGGAAAAGTCCGCGGCGTCGAGCAGGTCGGTCACCCGCGCGGTGACCCCCGCGTCGACCAGCGCCCGGTCGCTCACCACCAGGGCCTTGCTGAAGCCCCGGCCCACGAGCTCCCCCGGTATCACCGAGATCGACCCCGCGCCGAAGTGCGCCGTCTGGTTCCAGATCATCCGATGCGCCATCGCACTCGCCCCCTGCCGTCCAGGGTAGGTCGCCGGCAGTCGCACCGCGCGGCGGTGCCGTGCGGGCGTCACGGCCCGCGGGGCGTCAGTGCGCGGTCGCGGCGCCCTTGCGCCGCGGGATGACGTGCATGACCGCGACGACGACCGCCCCCACGACGACGCCGATGAGCGCGGACGCGAGCGTGTTGACGAGCCAGGCCAGGAACCCGCCGATACCGCCGACGTCGTGCACGGCCTCCTCGGCGTGGTGCACGAGGTCGTACAGCGCGTGCCAGCCGAGCTCGTCGACGCCGACGAGCAGGATGTGCCCGCCGACCCAGAGCATCGCCGCGATCCCCACCGTGGAGAGCAGGGCCAGCACCTTGGGCATGCCCTTGACCAGGAGCCGGCCCGCCGTCGCGACGGCGCCCTGGCGGGTCTGCGCGAGCCGCAGGCCGATGTCGTCCATCTTGACGATCAGCGCGACGACGCCGTAGACGAGCGCCGTGATCGCGAGCGCGACGACGACGAGGATCACGGCGCGCGAGACGAACGGCTCGTCCGCCACCTCGTTGAGCGCGATGACCATGATCTCCGCCGACAGGATGAAGTCCGTCTTGATGGCGCCGTTGGTCATCGTCTTCTCGACGTCCTGCCCCTGCAGGGGCGCCGGCACGGCGGCCTTCTTCTCCTTGCCGTGCCCGGTGAGGACCTCGTAGAGCTTCTCCGCCCCCTCGAACGCCAGGTAGGTGCCGCCGAGCATGAGTATGGGAGTGAGGAGCCAGGGCAGGAACTGGCTCAGCAGCAGGATCGCCGGGAGGATGAAGAGCAGCTTGTTGCGCAGCGAGCCGACGGCGATCCGCTTGATCATCGGCAGCTCGCGGTTCGGCGTGAAGCCGGTGACGTAGCGGGGGGTCACCGCCGTGTCGTCGATGACCACGCCGATGGCCTTCGAGCTCGCGCGTCCCGCCGCGGCGGCGACGTCGTCCACCGAGGCGGCGGCGATCTTCGCCAGCGCGGCGATGTCGTCGAGCAGTGCGGCCAGACCACCAGGCATGAGCTCTCCCTCGTTCTCACCGCACGACCGTCGGTCGCGTCTGCGGCGCGCCACCGCAGGTGGCACCCCGGAACGTTAGGCCCTCCCAGGCACCCGCGCGCGCCCGTCTCGCGGTCAGGGCCGGGCGTGTCGCGCCAGCAGCACGTCGCGCGTGAGCTCGAGCTGGCCGTGGTGCTGGACCAGCTCCTCGACCGCGTGGAGGATCGCGCCGCCGCGCGTCGTGGGCCAGTCGCGGCGCGGCCTACCCGTCGGCAGGGCGAACGGCGCGGTGCCGTCCACGCCGCGCACATCCTCGGCGAGGCGCTCACGGGCGGCCTCCAGCCGCGCCACGAGCTCGTCGACGCGGCCCGCTGCGCGGAACTCGGCGTCCCGGTCGCGCGCGACGTCGCGTCCGGCGACCAGGCGCCCGACCCAGTGGTCGAGCACGCCGAGGCAGTGCGTGGCGATGGCGAACGGCGTGTTCGCTCCGGGCAGGTCCGGCGCGCGGTTGGCGAGGTCGTCCCCGAGGCTCTCGAGGATCTGCGCGATGCCCGCGAGCGCCCGGTCGGCGGTGGTGATCAGGTCGTCGTCGTCGAGGTGCATGGCCCCACCCTGGCACCCCGTCCAACGCCCCCACGTCACCACGCCGCCGGCCCCCGCGGAGCGTCGTGCGGCGACACCCCGGCGTGTCGCGGCACGACGCTCCACTCGGGGGTCGGCGTCCCGGGTCAAGCGGCGCGGTCAGTCGCGGGTCAGCGCAGGACGCCCGCGCCCGCCTCGCGCCGTACGTGCGCCGGGACCGCCGGCGTGGGCTGGACCCGGTCGTGGAGCTCGGGGACCCAGCCGGCGTCCGTGCCGAGCGGCGCCTCCGGGTGGGCGGCGTTGTACCGGGCGAGCGCGTCGACCCACCGGGTGCCGATGCGGGTCCCGACCTCCGTCATGGCGGTGCCGCCGTAGGCGCCGACGACGGTGGCGACGTCGGTCCCGGGCGCGAGGTCGAGGTAGTTGTTCTCGACGTAGAGCTGCGACTCCCGCCCCACGCCCCAGAAGTACGTGAAGCCCTCCGCCTTCGTCTGCGTGTACAGGTTGTTGTAGACGTGCACCTGGCCGTACCGCACGCGCGGCGCCCGCTGGCCGACGTCGACGAAGTGGTTGTGGTGCAGCGTCACGCGCAGCGTGCCCCTGTCCTGGGTCCGGCTGTCCGAGGACCCGATGAGCATCGTCTTGTCGTGCTCGCCGAAGACGTTGTAGGAGACCGTCACCAGGTCCGAGCTGTGCGTGATGTCGAGCAGCCCGTCGTGCACCTCGTACGGCCGACCGTGCACCGTCTCCAGCGCCGACGGCGGGACCGCACCCGAGTCGAGCGTGGTGTGGTCGATCCAGACGTGCGTCGAGGTCCAGACCGAGATGTTGTCGTAGCGCGAGTTCCAGTTGCCGGCCGCGGTGTCGCCCGGGTCCCACTCGGGGAAGCAGTCGGTCGAGTCCGAGACGGTCAGGTTCCGGACGATCACGTCGTCGGCGTCGCGGATCCGCAGGTTGGCACCGACGACCCGGGCGTCGTCACCGACACCGACCACGGTGGTCCGGGAGCCGATGTGCTGCTGCGTCTGCGCCGCCTGCACCGCGGCGGCGGCGTCCTGGCGGGCCTGGAGCGCCTCCACCTCGGCGGGCGGCAGCCTCCACTCCCAGGCCTGCGCGTCGAAGGCTGCCACGTACTCGTCCTGGTCGAAGCCGCTCGCCTGCTCGAACGTCTCGCACGTCGCGAGCGTCCCGTCCGGCTGCTCGTACGCGTTCAGCTCGCCGTGGACGTAGACGATCCGGGGCGTCTGGTTGGTCCGGGCGTCGGCGCCCCCGAGAGCGTCGCGGAACTCCTGCCACGTGTCGACGTGGAAGACGTGCTCGTCGCTCGCGGCGGAACCCCCGCTCGTGCCGCCGTCGGCGGCCGCCCAGCCGTCCTGCGCGCCGAGCACCTCGCGGCCGAGGTCGGTCCGGCCCGTGCCGTGACCGTGCCCGCCGCCGTGCGGATGGCCGTTCCCGTGCGGATGGCCGTTGCTCGCCGCCGCCGGCGTGCCCGCCAGCAGCATCGCGACCGTCGCGCCGACGACGACGCCCGTCCGTGCCCTCATCGTGCCTCCCGTGGCGCCCCGTCGACACTGACGGAAAGCGCTCTCCGCACGCTAGGTGAGGCGCGCGACGACGTCAAGGGTGCGCGTCACGCCCAGCCGGAGCCGCTCTCGAGCGGCTCGCACTCGGTCTCGCACCTGCCCGGGCTGCAGGGCCTGCCCTTGGCCGCCGTGCAGATCTCCTCGCTCGGGAACCACATGGTCGCCAGCCAGTGGTCGTCCGACTCGTCGTAGCGGCAGTGGACGTCGGGTTCCGGGTACGCCGACCGGCACGCCTCCTCGGTCGGGAAGGTGGGGTGCCCCTGCGGGCTGCACGCGGTCACGAGGACGAGCACGAGGGCTGCCGTGGCCGGGGCCGCGCGCCGGACCCTCGGACGTCGTCGCACGGCGCCTCCCTGCCCTGCGCGGCCGGTGCGGCCGCCGTCAGCGTCATGCTCGTCCCCCGGGGACGTGCGCGCGAGCGCCGGACGGGTACGGTCCGCCGCGCGCGAGCGTCGCTCCCTCTCGGTCAGTCCCGATGCCGCAGGGCTCGCCGGCGGCCCTCGAGCGCGACGAGGTCGGCGAACGCCGCGCCGTACGCGTCAGCCTCGGCGACCGGGTCCATCCGCTGCAGGCGGCCGCGGGCGTCGGCGATCTGGCGCGTCAGGCCCAGGTCGACGAGCGCGTCGACGACGCCGCGCACGTAGTCGTCCAGGACCTCGGGGCGGTCCTCGGGCAGCGGCGTGACCGCGAGCTCGGTGACGAGGCCCGCGACGGCTCCCGCGCCCTCCTCGCGGACGCGCTCGACCCAGGCCGACGGGTCCCCGAGCTGCACGGCCGCGGCCAGGCCGCCCGCGGCCCGGATCGCCTCGTGCACCGCACGGAAGGCGGGCACGCTGAACGCCTCCGGGGTGAGCGCGTCGAACGACGCCGCGTCCACGGCCGCCGGGTGCTGGAGCACGGCCTCGAGGGCGTTGCGCTCCACACGGGCCACCGGGTCGGTGCGGTCCGGCGCGATGGGGCGACGCGGCGCCTCGGCCCCGCGCGGCGCCGGCCGCTCCCCCGGGCCAGGCATGGTCGGGTCCGGCCGACCGGGTCGCTGGTCGGC
>NZ_JACEXH010000040.1:0-20636 GCF_014525465.1 Actinotalea sp. JY-7885
CCGACGCCGCGGAGCCGGCCGGGACGCCCGCCCCGCCGCCGGCGGGGCCGAGCGCGGCCGAGGTCCGCGCCGCGCGCAAGGACGTCACCCGGATCGAGCGCCGCCTCGCCCGGATCGCGACGCGCGAGAACGAGCTCCACGAGGCGATGGCGGCGTCGGCCACGGACCACCAGACCGTGCAGCGCCTCGACACCGAGCTGCGCGAGCTCGCGGCCGAGCGGGACGCCCTCGAGGAGGAGTGGCTCACGGCCGCGGAGACCGCGGAGACCTCGGGCTGACCGCGGGCTGACCTCGGGCCGGCCTCCTGCCGACGCCGGCACGCCGGCGGGCCGAGGCCCTCAGGCGTCGAAGGGGGCCATGACGGTCCGCAGCAGGTCGGCCAGCGCGTCCTGGTCCGCGGCGCTCAGCGAGCCCAGCAGGCCCCGCTCGACCCGGAGCAGGTCCTCGAGCGCGGTGTCGACCCGCACGCGCCCCTCGGGCGTCAGCCGGACGAGCACGCCGCGGCGGTCGGCGGGGACGGGGAGCCGCTCGACGAGGCCGCGGGCCTCGAGGCGGTCGATCCGGTTGGTCATCGTGCCGCTGGTCACGAGGGTCTGCGTGACCAGAGCGCCGGGGGACAGCTGGTAGGGCGCGCCGGCGCGACGCAGGGCCGACAGCACGTCGAACTCCCACAGCTCGAGCTCGTGCCGCTCGAACGCCGTGCGCCGCGCCAGGTCCAGGTGGCGGGCGAGGCGGCTGACCCGCGACAGGACCCGCAGCGGCTCCACGTCCAGGTCCGGACGCTCCCGGCGCCAGGCGGCGACGATGCGGTCGACCTCGTCGGTCACCCGTCCTCCCGGGCGTCGGTGCCGTCGGGCGTGGTGTGGGGCGGTTCCTCGCCGCGCAGCACCGGGCTGCCCTGCAGACCGGACAGGCCGTGCCACGCGAGGTTGACCAGGTGCGCGGCCACCTGCTCCTTCTCGGGGCTGCGCGTGTCGAGCCAGTGCTGCCCCGTCAGGGCCACCATGCCGACGAGCATCTGGGCGTACAGGGGGGCCGTGCGAGGGTCGAGCCCCCGCCGCGTGAACTGGTGCCCCAGCAGGTGCTCCACCTGCGCGGCGACGTCGCCGATGAGGCTCGAGAACGTGCCGGTCGCCTGGGCGACCGGGGAGTCCCGCACGAGGATCCGGAAGCCGTCCGTCGACGTCTCGATGTACTCGAGCAGCGCGAGGGCGGTGCGCTCGACGAGCACCTGCGGGTGCCCGCCGGCCTCGAGCGCGCCGGTCAGAGCGCCCGTCAGCGCCCGGATCTCGCGGTCGACGACGACGGCGTAGACGCCCTCCTTGCCGCCGAAGTGCTCGTAGACGACGGGCTTGGACACCTGCGCCCGCGAGGCGATCTCCTCGACGCTGGTGCCCTCGAAGCCCTTCTCGGCGAACAGCGTGCGGGACACGTCGAGCAGCTGCTCGCGCCGCTGTGTCCCCGTCATCCGCGCCCGCGGTGCTCGTCTGCTCTGCGTCGCCACGCGCCCATCATGCCGTGCGGCCCTGGCAGACTGGGGCACCGTCGCGCGCCGCGGACCGTCCGGCCCGTCCAGGGGTCGGGACGGACCGTCCCACGCGCGCCGGTCCGCCCTGGTGTAACGGCAGCACGCAGGCCTTTGGAGCCTTGCGGTCCAGGTTCGAATCCTGGGGGCGGAGCGGTGCCGGCAGGTGCTGCCGACGGGGGCGTCGGAGGGCCGTTCCAGCGACGGTAGAGTGACGACGAGCCCCACCGCGTGGCCGCCGCCGCTCGTTGGCGGAGCAGTCGAGCACTCCCGGGAGTCCTGTGTCCTACGCCCGCCCCGCCGCCGTCATCGTGCTCGCCGCAGGGGAGGGCACCCGGATGCGGTCCGCCACCCCCAAGGTGCTGCACCGTCTCGCCGGTCGCACCATGCTCGGCCACGCGCTGGTCGCGGCCCGGGCCCTGGACCCCGTCCGTCTCGCCGTGGTCGTGCGCCACGAGCGCGACCGGGTGGCGGCGCACGCGCTCGAGCTGGACCCGGACGTGCTGATCGCCGACCAGGACGACGTCCCGGGCACCGGACGCGCGGTCCGGTGCGGCCTCGGCGTGCTCGACGCGGCCGTCCACGCCGCCTCGGTGCACGACGGCGGCGGCCCGGACCAGGTCGAGGGCCCGGTCGTGGTGCTCGCCGGGGACATCCCGCTGCTCGACGGCGAGACGCTCGGCCAGCTCCTCGCGGCGCACGTCGCGGACGGCAACGCCGTGACGGTGCTCACGACCGAGGTCGACGACCCGACGGGCTACGGGCGGATCCTGCGGGAGCCGGGCACGGGCGAGGTCGCGGGCATCGTCGAGCACAAGGACGCCGACGACGAGCAGCGCGCGGTGCGCGAGATCAACTCCTCGGTCTACGTCTTCGACTCCGCCGTGCTGCGCGGTGCGCTCGGGCGGCTGGGGCGGGACAACGCGCAGGGCGAGGTGTACCTCACCGACGTCCTGGCGATCGCGCGGTCCGACGGCGGTGCGGTGCGCGCCCTGCGCGTCGACGACCCGGTGCTCGTCGAGGGCGTCAACGACCGCGCCCAGCTCGCGGTCCTCGGGGCCGAGCTCAACCGCCGCATCGTCACGGACTGGATGGTCGCGGGCGTCACCGTCGTCGACCCGGCCACGACGTGGGTCGACGCGGACGTCGAGCTCGAGCAGGACGTGACCCTGCTGCCCGGCACGCAGCTGCACGGCCGCACGCGCGTGGCGCGCGGCGCCGTCGTCGGGCCGGACACGACGCTGACCGACGTGGTCGTCGAGGAGGGCGCCCAGGTGGTGCGCTCGCACGGCAGCGGCTCGCGGATCGGGGCGGGCGCCGTCGTCGGCCCGTTCTCCTACCTGCGACCGGGCACCTCGCTGGGCGCCGACGGCAAGATCGGCGCGTTCGTCGAGACGAAGAACGCGACCATCGGCGACCACTCGAAGGTGCCGCACCTGTCCTACGTCGGCGACGCGACGATCGGCGAGCACACGAACATCGGTGCCGCGACGATCTTCGTCAACTACGACGGCGTCACCAAGCACCGCACGACCGTCGGCTCGCACGTGAGGATCGGCTCGGACAACGCGCTGGTCGCCCCGGTGACGATCGGCGACGGCGCCTACACGGGGGCCGGGTCAGTCATCCGCCAGGACGTGCGGCCGGGTGCGCTCGGGATCAACACGGCACCCCAGCGCACGCTGGACCGCTGGGTGCTGCGTCGCCGGCCCGGCACGCCGTCGGCCAAGGCCGCGGGCGCCGCGCTGGGTGACGAGGCCGCCGGGCTCTCGCCGCAGGCCCTCGCGGAGCTGGCGCGCGCGGGCCAGGTGGGCCAGGAGCAGTCGCCCGACGGCCGGGACCATGCCGCACCCACCACCGAAGGGCGCTGACGACGATGACCGGTATCACGCGGCACGACGGGGAGAAGCGCCTCGTCCTGGTCTCCGGGCGTGCCCACCCCGAGCTGGCCGACGACGTCGCGCGCGAGCTCGGCGTGGAGCTGCTGCCGACGACGGCGTACGACTTCGCGAACGGCGAGATCTACGTCCGCTTCTCGGAGAGCGTGCGCGGCGCGGACGCGTTCGTCCTGCAGAGCCACACGGCACCGATCAACCAGTGGATCATGGAGCAGCTGCTCATGGTCGACGCGCTCAAGCGCGCGTCCGCCAAGACGATCACGGTGATCCAGCCGTTCTACGGCTACGCGCGCCAGGACAAGAAGCACCGCGGGCGGGAGCCGATCTCGGCCCGCCTCATCGCCGACCTGTTCAAGACGGCCGGCGCCCACCGGCTCATGAGCGTCGACCTGCACGCGGCGCAGACCCAGGGCTTCTTCGACGGGCCGGTGGACCACCTCTGGGCCATGCCGCTGCTCGTGGACTACGTCCGCACGCGCGTCGACCTGTCCAACGTCTCCGTGGTCTCGCCCGACGCCGGCCGCATCCGGGTCGCCGAGCAGTGGGCCGCCAAGCTGGGCGGGTGCCCGCTGGCGTTCGTGCACAAGACGCGCGACATCAGCCGGCCGAACAAGTCCGTCGCGAACCGCGTCGTCGGCGAGGTCGAGGGCCGGACCGCCGTGCTGGTCGACGACCTCATCGACACCGGCGGCACCATCGCCGAGGCCGTGCGCGTGCTGCTCGACGCGGGCGCCAAGGACGTCATCGTGGCGGCGACCCACGGCGTGCTGTCGCACCCCGCCGCCGCGCGGCTGCAGGAGTGCGGCGCGCGCGAGGTCATCGTGACCGACACGCTGCCGATCACCGACGAGTGCCGCTTCGACAAGCTCACCGTGCTGTCGATCGCGGGCCTCATCGCGCGCGCGATCCGCGAGGTGTTCGACGACGGCTCGGTGACCTCGCTCTTCGACGGCGCCGTCTGAGCGCAGGCGCCGGTTCGGCTCCGGCGCGGGCTCCGGGTAGAGTGGCGCAGTTGCCTCGGCGAGGGACGTCGGACGGCCGCCTCTGGGCGGTCACCGCGACTCCGTGATCGACGGGCGGTCCTCCGCGCGTCCGTCCTGCGTCCCGCGCCGAGGCCGCTCCAGCTGCCGGCAGGCCCGGCGATCAGCCCGTCACCCCACGTCGTCACAGGAGTTTCCCCGTGTCCGAGATCAAGCTCGCCGCCACCACCCGCACGGAGTTCGGCAAGGGCGCCGCCCGCCGGACCCGCCGCGCCCACCTCGTCCCCGCCGTGCTCTACGGGCACGGCGGCGCCCCGCAGCACATCGCGCTCCCGGGCCACGAGACGATGCTCGCGCTCAAGCACGCGAACGCGCTCTTCTCGATCGAGCTCGACGGCCAGGCGCCGCAGCTCGCCATCGCCAAGGACGTCCAGCGCGACCCGGTCAAGAACGTCATCGAGCACGTCGACCTCCTCGTGGTCAAGAAGGGCGAGAAGGTCACCGTCGACGTCAACGTCGTCGTCACCGGCGAGTCCGCCCCGGGCACGATCCACGTCGTCGAGGCGCAGTCGGTCACGCTCGAGGCCGAGGCGACCCACCTCCCCGAGTCGATCGAGGTCTCGGTCGAGGGCCTCGAGGCCGGCACGCAGGTGCGCGGCTCCGACCTGGTCCTGCCGGCCGGCGCGACCTTCATCGGTGACGCCGAGCAGGTCATCCTCACGATCTCGACGCCCACGGTGAGCGCCGCGGACGAGGCCGACGCGGCCGCCGTCGAGGAGCAGGCCGCGGCGCAGTCGGCCGCCTCGGCCGCCGCCGCGGAGTCCGAGGCCTGAGCCTCACCACGCAGCACGACGCGGCGCCCGGTCCCTCGGACCGGGCGCCGCTCCCACATCCGGAGCGGACCAGGTGGAAGGAGCCGGGATGAGCGACCCGTGGCTCGTCGTCGGGCTCGGCAACCCCGGTCCCGGCTACGCGGGCAACCGCCACAACGTCGGGCAGATGGTCCTGGACGAGCTGGCGCGCCGTGCCGGCGCGACGTTCACCACGCACCGCACCCGCTCGCGCGTCGCCGACGTGCGCCTCGGCACGCTTCCCGGGGGCGCTCCCGGTCCTCGCGTGCTCCTGGCCAAGCCGTCGAGCTACATGAACGTCTCGGGCGGCCCCGTCGGCGCCCTCGTGCAGTACCTCGGCGTCCCGGTGGACCACCTCCTGGTGGTCCACGACGAGCTCGACATCCCCTTCGCGACGGTCCGGCTCAAGCAGGGCGGGGGCGAGGGCGGGCACAACGGCCTGCGGAGCATCAGCGCCGCCGTCGGGACGCGCGACTACGTGCGCGTGCGCGTCGGGGTCGGGCGGCCGCCCGGGCGCCAGGACCCGGCCGACTTCGTCCTCAAGGACTTCTCGGGGGCCGAGCGCAAGGAGCTGCCCTGGCTCCTGGACTCCGCCGCCGACGCCGTCGAGGCGGTCGTGACGCAGGGGCTGCTCGCCGCGCAGCAGAGGTTCCACGCGCCGGCCTGAGGCGGACGCGGGCCCAGGTCACGGACAGGTCACGACCCGCGTGCCATTCGGGTGAAATCAGACAGAACGCACCTTTGTGACGTACCGGCCGATATAGCCTCGATCCAGATCGCGACGTCTGGGGGGTGAACGGTCGGTGACACTGGCAGCGGAGCCCGGGTTCGACCGGCCCAGCGAGCACGACCGGCGCGGGGTCGCTGCCGAGGCCCGGCGGTCGTGGGCCTCCGCGCAGCCGTTCGAGCACCGACGGACGCCGTTCAACGACGACGCCGCGCTGGCCCACCTCTGGTCCGCACGCTCGGTCGTGTACCGCTGGCGCGTGGTCGCCCTCGACACCGCCGTCGCCGTCGCGGTCGTCGCCGCAGCCGTGGTCCCGCGCTACGGCACCGCTCTCGACGGCGCCGTCCTCCTGGTCGCCGGGGTGACCGGCTTCCTCGGCCTGGTGGCGGCCGCCCGCGGCTACCACCGGGAGGTCCTCGGGGACGGGCCGGCGGAGTACCAGGCCCTGCTCCGGGCCGGCGGCCTCGCCATGGCGCTGCTCATGGCGCTCGGCTTCATCACGGGCCTCGACATCCCGCCGGCGCTGGTGCTCGGCGGCGTCCCGGCCCTGGTCGTGGTCCTCATCGCGGCGCGCTACGTCAACCGGCGGGCGCTGCACCGTGAGCGCGCCCGGGGCGCGGCGATGCGGCGCACGGTCGTGGTCGGTGACCCCGCCGACGTGGCGCGCGTCGTGGTGCACCTGCAGGGCGCCCCGCACCACGGTTACCAGGTGACCGGCGTGTGCGTGCCGAGCCTCGGCACCGTGCCGGGCATCGGCCTGGTGCCCGTGGTCGGTGCCGTGGCCGACGTCCCGCAGGTGGTGGTCGACCGGGCGATCGACGTCGTCGTCGTCGCGGGGCGCTACCTCGGTGGCGAGGCCCTGCGGCGGCTGTCGTGGGCGCTCGACCGGGCCGGCGCGCAGCTGATCGTCGCCCCGGACCTGGTGGAGGTCACCACGCCGCGGCTCACGGTGCGACCCACGGCGGGGCTCTCGCTGCTGGAGGTCGAGATCGGGGCGCCCCGGCAGCGCCTCGTCGCCAAGGCTCTCCTGGACCGCGTCGTGGGCATGGCGCTGGCGCTCGCGGCCCTGCCCGTCGTCCTCGTGGCGGCGGTCCTGGTGCGGGCGACCTCGCCCGGCCCGGCGTTCTACCGGCAGAGCCGCATCGGCGTGGACGGCTCCACGTTCACCATGTGGAAGCTGCGCACCATGTTCGTCGACGCCGACGCGCGGCGTGCCGCCCTGCTCGCGAGCAACGAGGGCAGCGGCGTGCTGTTCAAGATGCGCGAGGACCCGCGGGTCACGCGGGTCGGACGGCTCCTGCGGCGGTACTCGCTCGACGAGCTGCCCCAGCTGCTCAACGTGGTCAAGGGCGACATGTCCCTCGTCGGACCCCGGCCGCCCCTCGCGTCGGAGGTCGCGGGCTACGAGGACTCGGTCCACCGCCGGCTCCGGGTCAAGCCCGGGCTGACCGGCCTGTGGCAGGTCTCCGGGCGGTCGGACCTCAGCTGGGAGGAGGCCGTGCGCCTGGACCTGCGCTACGTCGACAACTGGTCCCTCGCGATGGACCTGACGATCTTGTGGAAGACCGCGCGGGCGGTGCTGGGAGGCCATGGTGCGTACTGACGGGAACCCGGCCGACGGCGCGAGGGTCGTCGGCTATGCGCCCGGGGCGTGGGACCTCTTCCACGTCGGTCACCTCAACGTGCTGCGGCACGCGCGGGCGCAGTGCGACTACCTGGTCGCCGGGGTCGTCTCCGACGAGATGCTCGAGCTGGCCAAGGGTCGCGCGCCCATCATCCCCACCCACGAGCGCGCGGAGATCGTGCGACACCTCGACGTCGTCGACGAGGTGTTCGTCGAGACGCAGCCGGACAAGCTCGAGACGTGGCGCCGGCGCCCGTTCGACGTCTTCTTCAAGGGCGACGACTGGCGGGGCACGCCGCAGGGGGCCGAGCTCGAGCGTCGCTTCGCGGAGGTCGGGGTGCAGGTCGTGTACTTCCCGTACACCGTCCACACCTCGAGCACGCTGCTGCGTCGGGCGCTGTCGGTGCTGACCCAGGTGCCGGTGGACGCGGGTCAGGCACGTCATGGCTGACGCGCCGCCGGCCCGCGCGACCCAGGTGACGACCGCCCGAGCCGTACTGACGGGCGCCGGCGCCTGGCTGATGTGAGCCGGCGGCCTCGTGGCAGCCGGGTGAAGTGCCCGTCGAGGGGCGTGCCGGGGGGACGGGTCTCAGTAGTCTGGGCGCCGCTCCAGGAGGCGCGGCGTCCCGGCGGCGCGACCAGATGTGAGGTGGGGCTGTGAGGATCGCACTCGTCGGGACCCGTGGGGTCCCCGCGCGCTACGGCGGGTTCGAGACGTGCGTCGAGGAGGTCGGTCGCCGCCTCGTGGACCGTGGGCACTCGGTCACGGTCTACTGCCGTGGCGGCGACGAGGACGCCCGTCCCACCCACCTCGGCATGCGCCTCGTGCACCTGCCGGCCGTCCGCAGCCGCTCGCTGGAGACGCTCAGCCACACCGGCCTCTCGGTCGGGCACCTCGCGGGGCACCGCACGGACGCCGCCGTGGTCTTCAACGCGGCGAACGCGCCGTGGCTGCCGATCGTGCGCGCGGCGCGGATCCCGGTCGCCACGCACGTCGACGGGCTCGAGTGGCGGCGTGCCAAGTGGGGTCGCACCGGCCGCGAGTACTACCGGCGCGCCGAGGCGCTCGCGGTGCGCTGGTCGGACGCGCTCATCGCCGACGCCCAGGGCATCGCCGACTACTACCGCGAGCGGTTCGGCGTGCCGACCGAGCTGATCGCGTACGGCGCGCCGCTGGTGGCGCAGGCGTCGGACCGCCTCGGGGCGGCGGGGCTGGAGCCCGACCGCTACCACCTCGTCGTCGCACGCTTCGAGCCGGAGAACCACGTCGACGTCATCGTCGACGGCTACCGGCGCAGCGGCGCGCGGCTGCCGCTGGTCGTCGTCGGCTCGGCGCCGTACTCGGACGAGTACACGGCGCGGGTCCACTCCCTCGCCGACGCGCGCGTGCGCTTCCTCGGCGGCGTCTGGGACCAGCACCTCCTGGACCAGCTGTACGCGAACGCCCGCACGTACCTGCACGGGCACTCGGTCGGGGGCACCAACCCCTCGCTCCTGCGTGCGCTCGGTGCCGGCACCGCGACGACCGCGTTCGACGTGTCGTTCAACCGCGAGGTGCTCGGGACGAGCGGGCGCTGGTTCACCACGGCGGACGACGTCGCGCGCGAGGTCGACCTGGCCGAGCGCGACGTGGCCGGCGTGCGGCGCCGCGCCGCCGCGGCCCTCGCCGAGGCGGAGCGCTACGACTGGGACGACGTCGCCTCGCGCTACGAGGACCTGTGCGTGCGCCTGGCTGCCGGGGCGAGGGCTCGCGGCAGGTCGGGGCAGAGCAGGGCGGCATCCGGCCGGAAGGCGGCACGACGATGACGGTGGGGGCGACGGTCGTGGCAGAGACGTACCGAGACGTGGTGGGACGCCTGGCGTCCGCCCAGAAGGCCGCCGCACCGGGGGCGCCGGCGTACTCCGTCCTCGTGAACCGGCCCGTGGGCCGGCTCCTCGCCGCCTGGGCCTTCCGGCGCGGCCTCACACCGGACGCCGTGACGGGGATCAGCGCGGCGTTCACCTTCACGGGCATCGCGCTCGTGGCCCTCGTCGGGCCGGGGCTCTGGACCGCCGTGCTCGTCCCGCTGGCGCTCGTGGTGGGCTACGCCTTCGACTCCGCCGACGGGCAGGTGGCCCGCCTGCGCGGCGGCGGCACCGTGGCGGGGGAGTGGCTCGACCACGTGGTGGACGCCATCAAGATCTCGACCCTGCACCTCGCGGTCCTCGTGATGGCCTACCGGTTCCTGGACCTGCCCTCGGACGCCTGGCTGCTCGTGCCCGTCGCGTTCACGGCGGTCGCCAGCGTGTCGTTCTTCGCGATGATCCTCAACGACCAGCTCAAGCTCAACCACGCGCTCGCGCGCACGGGCGCACGTGTCGCCGGCGCTGCGCCCCGACCGGTCCCGCTGCTCCGGCGGCTGCTCGTGCTGCCGACCGACTACGGCGTGCTGTGCCTGGCCTTCGTGCTGCTCGCCGCCCCGACGGCCTTCTACGCGGCGTACACCGTCCTGCTCGCCGGGTGCGCCGGGCACCTCGCGCTCGCGCTCGTGAAGTGGCGGGGCGACATGGTGCGCCTGGCCGCCGAGGGCGCGCCGGCGACACGCGGGGCGGTGACCGGTGGCTGACGGCCGCAGGGCGGTCGCCGTGCTCCTGGCGGCCGCGCTCCTCGCGGGGTGCACGGCGGGGGGCGACGGCGAGACGCCGAGCCCGACCCGGTCCGCCCCGACCGACGCGTCCACGTCGAGCGCCGCCCCGAGCGCGTCCCCGTCGCCGAGCGCGACCGGTGCACCCCAGGGCGGTGCGCCGGGCGCGGCCGAGCCCGAGGGGGTGCTGCCCACGGCCGAGCCGGTCGCGCTCTCGGAGACCGCCGACTTCGGCACGGGCGTCACGTCCGAGCTCGCGGGCGTCGAGGCGATCCGCGCGGAGCCGCAGGGCCCGGGGGAGATCGCCGGGCCCGCGCTGGCCTTCGACATCTCCCTCACCAACACGTCCGCCGCCGCGGTGGACCTGGGCGCCGTGACGGTCAACCTGACGGACGACGCCGGCGTCCCCGGGCTGCCGATGACCGGCCCGCCCGCGACGCCGTTCTCAGGCTCGCTGGCGCCGGGCGCGTCCGTCACGGGCACCTACGTCTTCGCGGTGGACGAGGGCTCGCGCTCGGTCGTCGCCCTCGAGGTGAGCTACTCGACGCAGGCACCCGTGGTCGTGTTCCGAGGCGACCCCGCCGACGTCTGACGGCTGACCGCACCGAGCGCCGGGAGCGTGGGGCCGGCCGCGTACCTGTCGTCGTCGACCGCCGGCGTGCCCCTGACGGTGACGGTGGACGACCTGACGGTCACCGCGCCGTAGCCCGTGCCCTGCGCGCCGCTCCCGTGCCCTGCGAGGGTCGTCCGTTTTCACCCGTTTGGACCGGGTTGACGGCGTGTTGTCCGCGTAGGGTGAGACCCCTCGCCCCACGGCGCGGATCTCTCGAAACGAGGCTGCCCATGCTCCCGCTGACGCACGTCCTGCGCCGCGCCGTCGCCGCGGCCGCCGGGACGGTCCTCGTCCTGACGGGCCTCGTCGTGCCGGCCGGCACCGCCGCGGCTGACACCACCCCGTCCGTCCCCGGCGTGCCCGCCACCGTGTCCGCCGACGCCCTGCCGACGGTCCAGGTCGACGGCGTCGTGTGGGACCAGGTCGTCGTCGGGGACACCGTCTACGTCGCGGGCAGCTTCGCGACGGCGCGGCCGTCCGGTGCCGCGCCCGGCACCTCGACGGTGGCACGGCGGAACCTGCTCGCGTTCGACATCCGCACGGGACAGCTCATCTCGTCGTGGGCGCCGACGACCAACGCGCAGGTACGGGCGATCGAGGCGTCGCCGGACGGCAGCCGGCTCTACATCGGCGGTGAGTTCACGCAGGTCAACGGCGCGTCCGTGTGGCGGATCGCCGCGCTCAACCGCGCGACGGGCGCGCTCATCCCGTCCTTCGTGCCCAAGCCCGACGCCACGGTGCGCGCGATCGCGGTGACCGCGGACGCCGTCTACTTCGGCGGGCTCTTCAACGCGGTGGGCACGCAGACCCGGACGCGCCTCGCGGCCGCCTCGCCGTCCGGCGAGCTGCTCCCGTGGGCCCCGGCGGCGGCCGGCGCGAGCGGGGTCAACGCCCTCCTGGTCTCGCCGGACGGGAGCGAGGTCGTCGTCGGCGGGTCGTTCACCTCCCTCAACGGCTCGTCCGACCCGGGCTTCGGCCTGGGGTCGGTCGACCCCGTGACGGGCGCCCTGCTCCCGTTCGCTGCCAACACGCGGTGGATCCGCAACGGCGGACGCGACGGTGCCATCACGCACCTGTCGGGCGACGGGGACTTCGTCTACGGCAGCGGCTACACGTTCGGCCGCCAGTCCGGGACGCTGGAGGGCACCTTCGCGGCGCACTGGGGCGGCGGGGAGATCGAGTGGATCGAGGACTGCCACGGGGACACCTACTCGGCGTTCCCGGTGGGCGAGGTCATCTACCAGGCGAGCCACAAGCACTACTGCGGCAACCAGGACGCGTTCCACCAGACCGAGCCCTGGCAGATGCGCCTCGGCACGGCCGTCACCAGGGCGGTCGGCGGCACGATCACGCGGGAGCCGTACGACTACACGAACTTCGAGGGCAACCCGCGCCCCTCCCAGCTGCACTGGTACCCCGACATGGACACGGGCACGTACACCGGGCAGAACCAGGGCCCGTGGTCCGTCGTGGGCACCTCGCAGTACGTCGTCATGGGCGGCGAGTTCCAGAACGTGAGCGGCCGCCCCCAGCAGGGCCTCGTGCGGTTCGCGGTGCCCGGCGTGGCGCCCGAGGACATGGGCCCGTCGCTGAGCGGCGGCAAGTTCGACCTGTCGGCGACGTCGCCGGGTGACCGGGCGGTGCGACTCCGCTGGACCGCGAACATGGACCCGGACAACGAGGACCTCACCTACAGCCTGATCCGCAACAGCAACACCGCGGCCCCGATCTACCAGGTCGTCCAGCGGTCGCGGTTCTACGACCGCCCGACCATGGGCTACGTCGACAAGGGCCTGACGCCCGGCGCGACCTACCGCTACCGGCTGCGCGCCACCGACCCGGCCGGGAACCTGGCCTGGTCCGACACGGTCACCGTGACGGTCTCCGGCACGGCGACCGCGGGTAGCGACTACGCCGAGACGGTGCTCGCCGACGAGCCGGTGGCGCACTGGCGGCTCGGCGAGGCGAGCGGGCCGTGGCTCCGCGACGCGACCGGGTGGGACGACCTGCGGGCACGCGCCGGAGCCACGCCCGGCGCCCCCGGTGCCCTCGCGGGCGAGACCGACACGGCGCTCGCACTGGACGGCTCGGCGCAGGCCCACGCGAGCACGACGCCGAACATCGAGAGCCCGACGACGTTCTCGGTCGAGGCGTGGATCCGCACCACGACCACGCAGGGCGGCCGGATCGTGGGCTTCAGCAGCGCCGAGACCGGCACCTCGAGCTACGCCGACCGTCAGGTCTACATGGACAACCAGGGACGGCTGCGTTTCGGCATCCGCCCCTACTCGGGCTCGCGCGTGGTCGCGTCGAGCACCCAGAGCTACAACGACGGGCAGTGGCACCACGTCGTCGGCACGGCCGACGCGGGCGGGACGCACCTGTACGTCGACGGCGTCCGTGTCGCGTCGGCGGCCCCGGCCCAGGGCCGGATGTACGGCGGGTACTGGCGGGTGGGCGGCGACTCGCTCCAGGGCTGGACCAACCGCCCGACGAACGACAACTTCACGGGTGACGTCGACGAGGTCGCGGTGTACGACCGCGCCCTGACGCACGCCCAGGTGGCGACGCACCTCGTCGCGGCCGGCCGCACGTCGCCGCTGCCGGCGCCCCCGGCCGACGAGTACGGTGCCGCGGTCGCGGCGGCCGAGCCGGAGCTGTACTGGCGCCTGGACGAGACGTCCGGCACCGCTGCGGGCGACTCGGGCGCCTACGCCACGCCCGGCACGTTCCGCGGTGCGGTCGCGCTCGGCGCCCCCGGTGCGCTCGCGGACGGCACCGGGACCGGCGTGCGGCTCGACGGCTCGTCGGCCCGCGTCGTGAGCGACCGCTCGTTCGCGTCGCCGCGCGTGTACTCGACCGAGCTGTGGTTCAGCACGACCACCACGGCGGGCGGGAAGCTCATCGGCCTCGGCAACAACCAGACGGGCCTGGCGACCAGCTACGACCGGCAGGTCGTCATGGGCACCGACGGGCGCCTGAGCTTCGGGGTCTTCGTCGCGAACGCGTTCACGAACGTCACGACGCCCGCGGCGTACAACGACGGTGCATGGCACCACGTGGTCGCCACGCAGTCGGCGCAGGGCATGCGGCTGTACGTGGACGGCGAGCTGGTGGGCGAGAACCCGCAGAGCGCCGCCAGGTCGCTCACCGGCTGGTGGAAGGTGGGTGGCGACACCACCGGTGGCGTCCAGCCGTACCTCGCCGGGACGGTGGACGAGGTCGCGGTCTACAGCCGTGCCCTGTCCGCCGAGACGGTGGCCGAGCACTGGTCGCTCGGCGCCGGGACGATCCCGGCGGTGCCGCCGGTCGCCTCGTTCACCGCGACGGCGGACGGGCTCCGCGTGGACGTCGACGGGTCGGCCTCGTCCGACCCGGACGGCACCGTCGCGTCGCACGCGTGGACCTTCGGCGACGGGGCCACGGCGACCGGCGCGACCGCGTCGCACGACTACGCCGTGGGTGGGACCTACGACGTCACCCTCACGGTGACCGACGACTCGGGGGAGACGGCGTCGACGACGCAGCAGGTCACCGTCGCGGCGCCCCCGGTCGAACCGGCCGGTCCGTTCGCCGCCGACGCCTTCGGGCGGACCCTCCCGAGCGGGTGGGGCACGGCCGACGTCGGCGGCGCCTGGTCGCTCGTCGGTGCCGCGTCGGCGTTCTCGGTCGCCGACGGGGTCGGACGCATGACGGTGCCGCGTGGCGGCGCGGGCGTCACCGCGGTGCTCGCCGGGGCTCCCTCGGACGACGCGGACGTGACGGCGCGGGTGGCGACGACGACCGTGGCGAACGGCGCGGGCGCGTTCTTCTCGCTCATCGGCCGTCGTGTGGGCGCGAACGACTACCGCGCCAAGGTCAAGATCGCGCCGAACGGCGTGGTCACGCTGTACCTCAACCGGGTGACCGGTGCCGAGACGACCCTCGCCTCGCTCGCGGTGGCGCCCGGGGTGTCCTACGCGGCGGGCGACGCCCTGCGCATGCGGGTCACGGTCTCCGGCACGTCGCCGTCGACGCTGCAGGCCAAGGTGTGGGAGGACGGTCAGCCCGAGCCCGCGGACTGGCAGCTGACCGCCACGGACGAGACGGCGGCGCTCCAGACCGCGGGCGGCGTCGGGGCCATGGCGTACCTCGCGACCTCGACGACCAACGCTCCTGTGACGTTCACGGTCGACGACCTGCGCGCCGCCGGCGTCGGCGAGCCGCAGCCCGTGGAGAACCAGCCCCCGGTGCCGGCGTTCACGCACGCCGCGGAGGGCCTGGGCGTGACCTTCGACGCGAGCGGGACCACGGACGCGGACGGCACGGTCGCGCTCTACGGCTGGGACTTCGGTGACGGCACGCTCGGCACGGGCGCCACGCCGACCCACACCTACGCCGCCGGCGGGACCTACTCGGTGACGCTCACGGCCACCGACGAGGACGGCGACGCCGCGTCCGTCACGCGTGCGGTCACGGTCGCCGCCCCGCCGCCGCCGGGACAGGCGCCGGTCGCGGCCTTCGGTGTGACGTCCGACGGCCTGTCGGTCGCCGTGGACGGTGCTGCCTCGACGGACGCCGACGGCACCGTCACGGGGTACGCCTGGGACTTCGGTGACGGGACGACCGCGACGGGGGCCACCGCGACGCACACCTACGCCGCGGCGGGCCAGTACACCATCGTCCTCGTCGCGACCGATGACGACGGCCTGTCGTCCTCGGCGTCGCAGGTCGTCACGGTCGCCGGCCCGGGCCCGGAGCCCGCCGGACCCCTCGCGGCCGACGACTTCGCACGGGACGTCACCGGCGGGTGGGGTGGCGCGGCGACGGGTGGGGCGTGGTCGCTCGTCGGTGCGGCGTCGTCCTTCTCGGTGGCGCAGGGGGCCGGCCGGATGGTCCTGCCGAGAGCGGGCGCCGGCGTGTCGGCGTTCCTGCCAGGCGTCTCCTCGACCTCGACGGACGTCCGCGTCCGGACCACCGTCGCGCCGGTGGCGGACGGCGGCGGGCTGTTCGTGTCGCTCGTCGGCCGCCGCGTGGGTGCGGCGGACTACCGAGCCAAGGTCAAGGTGGCCGCGAACGGTAGTGCGACGGTGTACCTGACGCGCGTGGACGGCGCCGAGACGACGCTCGCCGTCGGTGCGGTGCCGGGCGTGAGGCTCGCTGCCGGCGAGCAGCTGCACATCCGGCTCGAGGTGACGGGCACGTCGCCGACCACCCTGCGGACCCGCGTCTGGAAGGACGGCACACCCGAGCCCACCACGTGGCAGCTCACCGCGACCGACTCCACGGCGGCGCTCCAGGCCGCGGGCGGCGTCGGGCTCGTCTCCTACGTGTCCGCGTCGTCCACGACCTTCCCGCTCACCGTGACGTTCGACGACCTCGTCGCGACGGATCCGTCGGCGCCGTGAGGCGTCGCGCCCCCGCGCCGGACGTCCGGGCCGCGGGCCGGACGGTCCTCGTCGCCCACCCGGGCGCCGAGCTCTACGGCTCGGACCGCGTGATGCTCGAGAGCGTGGCGGGCTTCCGCGAGGCCGGCTGGCGGGTCGTCGTCACGCTGTGCGACGACGGTCCGCTGGTCGCCGAGCTGCGGGCGCTGGGCGCCGAGGTCCGGCGCACGCGCTCGCCCGTGCTGCGCAAGAGCGCCCTGCGTCCCGCGGGCTTCGGCCTCCTCGTCGCGGACACCGTCCTCGGTGCGGCACGGGGCGTGGCCCTCCTCGGGCGGCTCCGGCCCGACGCGGTGTACGTGAGCACCGTGACGGTCCCGCTGTGGACGATCCTGGCCCGGCTCATGCGGCGCCCGGTGGTCGTCCACGTGCACGAGGCGGAGACCGGCGCGCCCGCGATCGTGCGCCGCCTCATGGCGCTCCCGCTGGTGCTCGCCACGAGCGTCGTCGTGAACAGCCGGTTCAGCGTCGACGTCCTGCGCGCGTCGCTGCCCGCCGCGGTGCGCCGGGCGGTCGTCGTCGACAACGGGGTGCCCGGGCCCGCCGAGGTCGTCCCGGCGCGCCGCACGATCGACGGGCCCGTCCGCCTGCTGTACGTGGGGCGCCTGTCGGCCCGCAAGGGTGTCGACGTCGCGGTCGAGGCGCTGGCCGAGCTCCACCGGACCGGGTGCCCGGCTCGGCTGGACGTGGTCGGCGCCGTGTTCCCCGGCTACGAGTGGTTCGAGCAGGGGCTGCGCGACCGCGTGAAGGAGCTGGGCCTCGAGGGCTCCGTGCACCTGCGGGGCTTCCACGCCTCGGTGTGGCCCTTCCTCGCGGACGCCGACGTCGCCGTCGTGCCCTCCGTGGTCGACGAGCCCTTCGGCAACACGGCGGTGGAGGCGGTGCTGGCGGCGCGTCCGGTCGTCGTGAGCGAGACCAGCGGGCTGCGCGAGGCGTCCGCGGGCTACGGCTCGGCGCAGCAGGTCCGCCCGGGGGACCCGGTGGCCCTGGCGGGTGCCGTGCGGCGGGTGCGGGACGCGTGGCCGGAGTTCTCGCGCGCGGCGGCCGCCGACGCGCTCACCGCGCGCGACCGGCACGACCCCGCCCGGTACCGCGGCCGGGCCGTGGCCGCCCTCGAGGCCGCGGTGAGCGGCGCGCCGTGAGCGGTCGCGACGTGGCGCCTGCCGACCAGGCGGCGGTGGGCAGCGGGACGGCGGCCTCGGCGGTCCAGTGGAACTCGATCGCCGTCGCGGGGCGCCAGGCGTTCCTGCTCGTCTCCAGCGTCGTGCTGGCCCGGGTGCTCGGCCCCGAGACCTACGGCGTCATCAGCGCGGCGACGATCTACGTCACGTTCACCACGCTGCTGCTCGACCAGGGGCTCGCGTCCGCCCTGATCCAGCGGCCCGTGCTGAGCCGGTGGGCCGGTGGCGCCGTCGCGAGCGCGAACCTCGTCGCGGGCGTGCTCCTCGCCGGCCTGACCGTCGTCGTCGCGCCCTGGGTGGCCGACTTCTTCAGGGTCGAGGAGCTGACCACCGTGCTGCGCCTCCTCGGCCTCGGCCTCGTGGTCAAGTCCCTGGCCATCGCGCCCCGGGCCATGCAGGCGCGGTCGCTGACGTTCCGCGCGATCGCGGTCGCCGACGTGTCGGGCGCCGCCGCGGGCGCCGCCGCGGGTGTCGTGGCCGCGCTCTGCGGAGCCGGGGCCACCTCGATCGTGTTCCAGGTCGTCACGGTCGACGCGGTCGTCGCGACCATCCTCCTGTGGTCGGCGCGCGGGCCGGTGCCGAACCTGCGTGTGAGCGAGGTCCGTGCGCTGCTGCCCTTCGGCCTGCGGGTCATGGCCACGGACGGCATCGCGTACTTCTCGCGCAACATCGACAACATCCTCGTGGGACGGGTGCTCGGCGTCGTCGCGCTGTCGTACTACGGGATGGCGTACCGCGTCCTCGTCATCCCGGTGCAGCTGGTCGGTCAGACCGTCTCCCGTGTGATGTTCCCGGCGTTCTCCCGGCTCGCGGGGCGCCGCGAGCTCCTCGCCGACGCGCTCGTCAAGGCGACGGCGATGCTCGCCGTCGTGACCGTGCCGGCCATGGGGCTGCTCGCGGTCGCGTCCCCGGAGCTGGTCGAGGTGGTGCTCGGGCGGCAATGGCTGCCCTCGGCGCCGCTCCTGACGGTCCTCGCGGTGGCGGGCGCGCGCGAGACCGTGCTGTACGTGACCGGGCCGCTCCTCAAGGCGACGGGCGAGGTCTCCCTGCTCGTGCGGTACGAGCTCCTCGCGACCGCGGTCCAGGTCGCCGGCATCGTCGTCGGGCTGCGCTGGGGCGTCCTCGGCGTGGCGATCGGGTACACGGTCGCCGGGTTCGCACTCAGCCCCGTCCTGCTGCACCTGCAGCGGCGCCTCGCGGGTGTCACGGCGGGTCAGCAGGCCCGCGCGGTGCTGCCCCCGCTGCACGCCGCCCTGTGGGGGGTGGCCGCCTACGCGCTCGTGGCGCAGTCGTCGGCGGGCCCGGCCCTGACGCTGGCGACCGGTGCCGCGGCGTACGGCGCCGCGGCTGCCGTCGTGCTCGCGACGGTGCACCGGAGGTCGACCGCGCGCACGGGCCGATGGGTGCTCGCCGTGCTGCCCGGTCGCGGCAGGTCGTCCGCCTAGTGCGGTCCCGCGGAGCCCGGCGCTAGCGCGTGCGCGGAGGGCGCCGGGTGCGCGAGCCGCGGGGCCGCGCGTCCAGCACGCTGTCGTAGAGGTCCTCGAGGCGTGCCGTCTGCGTGCGCACGTCGAAGTCGCGCAGCACGCGCTCGCGGCCCGCCGCGCCGAGCGCAGCCGCCCGAGCCGGGTCGTCGAGGAGCGTGCGCAGATGGGCGGCGAGCGCCCCGACGTCGCCCTCGGGGGCGAGGAGGCCGGTCTCGCCGTCCACGACGGCCTCGGGGACCCCGGCGTGGCGGTACGCCACCACCGGCAGCCCGTGCCGGGCCGCCTCGAGGAAGACGATGCCGAAGGCCTCCTCCTGACCCGTCGCGGTCGTGCGTGACGGGCCGCAGAAGACGGCCGCCCGGGCCAGCTCGCGCGCGACGCCCTCGGAGGGGAGCCGGCCGAGCATCTCGACCGCCAGGCCCGCGCGCGCGGCCTGCTCCTCGAGCTGGCGGCGCAGCGGCCCGTCGCCCACGACCCGCACGCGGAGGTCCCGCCCGCGGTCCAGGTGCTCGACCGCCGCCAGCAGGTCCGCGGGACCCTTGACGTCGACGAGTCGGCCGACGAAGACGATCCCGTCCCTCGTCGCCGCGGGTTCCACGGCGCCGGCCACGGGCACGCCGATGTGGTGCACCCGCACCTTCTCCGGGGGCGCTCCCAGCTCGACGAGGCGTCCGGCGAGATGCTGCGAGACAGCGACGAGGAGGTCCGCGTAGGCGAACACCGCCTGCAGGCGTTCGACGTAGCGCCGTCCGGCCTCGCCGCGCGTGGGCTCCTGGGTGACGTCGTACCCGTGGAAGGTGACGACGAGCGGGAGCCCGAGCCGGCGCGCGACGGGCAGGACACCCACGGCGCTCGTGCCGAAGTGGGCGTGGACCAGGGCCGCGCCCTCGCGGCGCAGGAAGCGCTCGTACACGCCGCGGTGACCCGTCGCCCGGCTCAGCCGGCGGGTGGCCCGGCCCACGAGCCCGTCCGGGAACGGCGCGAGGTCGGCGCGCGCGATGCCGTCGGCGACCTGACGCTCGCCGATCGTCACGGGCCGCCACCGGGTCATCGCGGCCAGCTGGTCGCGCACGAACGTCTGGGACGGCGCGAGCCAGGTCGATTTCCAGACGGCGACCACCGGGCGGGCCACGTCCGTCGCGGCGTCGTGCACGAACCCTCCTCGGTACGGCCTCGGGACGCGGCGGTGACGTGGTGACGCGGGCCCCGGCCACCTCCGCCCGTGGACACGGGATGTGATCCGCATCACATCCGAGCCCGGGCCGTGCGCGCCGGGCCGTGCCGCCGGTCCGCCCGCGAAGGGTAGCAAAACGGGCACCACCTGCAACGATGCGCGCGCGGCCGCAGGGTGTCCCGCGCGGCCGCGCAGGACGCGCGAGCACGGGTGTCGTCGTGACCCTGGTGGTCATCACCCGATCGGCCTAGCGTCTGTCACGGCCTCCCGCCGCCCGGCGGGAGACGGCCGCGCGGTCGACGCCCGGCGGGCACCGGAGCCCGCCGTCGGCGCCCGCCGGCCGGCCTGTCGCACGGGGGGACGATCGATGCGGATGCACGCCACCAGTGGCCGGCCGGCCACCCGGCGGGGCGTCGCGCGCGCTTTCGCTCTGCTCCTCGCCCTGACCGTCACCGCCGGCGCCGGGCCGTTGCCCGGCGGGGCCGCCGAGCGGGTCAGCCGGTCGGCCGCGGTGAGCCCTGCAGCGACGTCC
>NZ_JACEXH010000003.1:0-50526 GCF_014525465.1 Actinotalea sp. JY-7885
GGGGCGCGACGCCGGCGGCGCGGGCCACCGCCGCGACCGCGAGCACGTCGGCGCCGTCCGCGGGCGACGGGACCCCGCCCGCGAGCGCGAGGAGGGCCGAGCGGCTCGCCGACCACGACCACACGAGGAGCGCGACCGGGCCGAGGGCGACCAGGGCGCCGGCGACCTCGTTCGCCGGCTGCAGCACGGGCATCAGCAGCGGCATGGGTCCGGCGGCGGCGAGACCCACGAGCCAGCCGAGCACGAGGCCGACCACCACGACCCGGAGCCAGCGCAGGACGACCACGGGGCGACCGTAGCCGACGACGGGGTCGCGGTCAGCGCACGCGCTGCACCCGTCCGGTGTCCCAGACCGGCTCGACGGTCTCCAGCACCTCGCCGTCGGCGCCGAACACCAGGAACCGGTCGAAGCCGCGCGCGAACCAGCGGTCGTGGGTCACCGCCACGACGGTGCCCTCGAAGGCGGCCAGCCCGCGCTCGAGCGCCTCGGCCGAGTGCAGGTCGAGGTTGTCGGTGGGCTCGTCGAGGAGCAGGAGGGTCGCCCCGCCCAGCTCGAGCAGGAGGATCTGGAACCTGGCCTGCTGGCCGCCCGACAGGGTCCCGTAGCGCTGCTCGGCCGCGGCCACGAGCTCGTACCGGTCGAGCGCCTTGCTCGCCTGCTCGCGTCCCATGCCCATGCGACTGCCCTCGCCCCGGTGCAGGATCTCGAGCAGGGTGCGGTCCGCGAGCTCGGGGTGCATGTCGTTCTGCGCGAACCACCCCGGCCGCACCCGGGAGCCGAGCGTGACGCGGCCGGTGTGCGCCACGGCCGCCGGCCGGGAGCCGGCGGGAGCACCCTCGTGCACCGGCGCGTGCTCGCGGTCCGGGTCGGTGCCGCCGGCCGCGAGCAGGCGCAGGAAGTGCGACTTGCCCGAGCCGTTGGAGCCGAGCACGGCGACGCGCTCCCCGAACCAGAGCTCCGCGTCGAACGGGCGCATGAGCCCGGTGAGCTCGAGGCGCTCGGCGACGACGGCGCGCTTGGCGGTGCGGCCGCCGACGAGGCGCACCCGCACGTCCTGCTCGCGCGCCAGCAGGGGCGGCGGGCCGGCCTCCTCGAACTTGCGCAGGCGCGTCTGCGCCGCGGAGTACCGCGAGGCCAGGCCGTCGTTGAAGGCGGCCCTGGTCTTGAGCGTGTGGACGAGGTCACGCAGCTTCGCGTGCTCCTCCTCCCAGCGGCGCGTCAGCTCCTCGGCGCGCGCGACGCGGGCCGCACGCGCCTCGCCGAAGGTCGCGAAGCCGGCTCCGTGCACCCAGATCGTCGAGCCGGCGACGGACGGCTCGATGCTCGCGACATGCGTCGCGGTGCGCGAGAGCAGCTCGCGGTCGTGGCTGACGAACAGGACCGTCCTGCCCGAGGCGACCAGGGCGTCCTCGAGCCACCGCTTGGCCGGCACGTCGAGGTAGTTGTCGGGCTCGTCGAGCAGGAGGACCTCGTCGGGCCCGCGCAGGAGCGCCTCCAGGACGAGCCGCTTCTGCTCCCCTCCGGACAGCGTGCGCACCTCACGGTGCTGCGCGCGCTCGAACGGCAGCGACAGGACGGCCTCGGTCACGCGCTCCCAGCCGACCTCGGCGTCGTACCCGCCGACGTCGGCCCAGTCGGCCAGCGCCTGCGCGTACCGCATCTGGGTGGGGGTGTCGTCGGTCTCCAGCATCGCCAGCTCCGAGGCGGAGAGCTCCGCGGCGGCGTCGCGGACCGCCGCGGGCGCGAGGGATGCCAGGAGGTCCCGCACCGACCGCTCGTCCGCGATCCGGCCGACGTGCTGCCGCATGACGCCGAGGCCGCCGCTGCGGGACACCGTGCCGGCGTGGGGCGCCTCGTCGCCGGCCGCGATCCGCAGGAGGGTCGTCTTGCCGGCCCCGTTCGGTCCGACGAGCGCGACCCGCGCACCCTCGCCGACCCGCAGGTCCACGCCCGCGAGCAGCGGCCGGCCGTCGGGCAGCACGTAGCCGATGCCGCTGAGGTCCAGGTGTCCCATGACGTCCAGTCTCCCGCAGGTCCGGATGCGTCAGGACGCGGCCGGTGCGACGGTAGGGCCATGAGCACGTATGGCGACACCAGCGCGACCATGCCCGACCCGGAGAGCGCGGCGGAGGGCGACACCAACCAGCTGCAGCAGGACGACACGCTCCTGGACCGCGGCGTCGACAGCATCCTCGACGAGGGCTACTCGCCGCCCGAGCGCCGGCCCCAGTACCACCGCCTCGAGACGGAGGTCGAGCAGCTCGAGGGCGAGACGCTCGACGAGCGCCTCGCGCAGGAGGTGCCCGACGTCTGGGAGACGCAGGACGAGCCGCGCCCCTCCTCCGACGAGCCCGACCGGGCCGGTCGCCTCGAGGCCGCCGACTCGGAGCCCTCGGGTGCTGCGGCGACGAGCGTCATGGCGCAGGACGTCGGGATCGCGGGCAGCGCGGCCACCGCCGAGGAGGCCGCCGTGCACGTCGTCGACGAGGAGCTGGACGCCCGGGGCGCCACGTCCGACGACGGCGAGGTCCCGCCCGCGGGGCCCGTCACCACCGAGCGCATCCAGTAGGAGCCCACGGCCGCCGCGCAACCACGACGACGCCCCGGCGAGGACCCCACGGTCCGCGCCGGGGCGTCGTGCGTCTCAGCTCGTCCGGGCGGCCGGTCCGCTCGCGGCGTCGGCGCCCGCGCGGCGGGCCCGGGTCCGTGCCGCGCGCGCCGCGAGCTCCGCGTCGGGCGGGTACGCCACCTCCTCCAGGCACAGCCCGCCTGCGGGGGCCACGACGCCCTCGCGCCGGCCGCTGGCGAGCAGCCCGGCGGGCCAGTCCGCCGGGCGGCGCCCATCCCCCACGGCCGTCAGCGCGCCCACGAGCGCGCGCACCATGCTGTGGCAGAAGGCGTCGGCCTGCACGCCCACCACCACGAGGCCGACGTCGGGGCCGTGCGCGGGGCGCTCGACGGTGAGCACCTGCAGGGTGCGGATCGTCGTGGCCCCCTCCCGCGGCCGGCAGAAGGCCGCGAAGTCGTGCCGCCCGACGAGCGCCGCCGCCGCCTCCTGCATCGCCGCGGCGTCCAGGGCCACGCGGTGGCGCACGACGAGGTGGCGACGCAGCGGGTCCACGCGCGCCGGGTCGTCGGCGATCCGGTACGCGTAGCGCCGGTGCAGCGCGGAGAACCGCGCGTCGAAGCCCGGGGCCGCGGGCGCCGCCCGGTGCACGACCACGTCGGGCGGCAGCACGCCGGCGAGTCTGCGCACGAGCGCCTCCCCGGGCTCGCTCGTCATGCGCCCGCGCACGGCGTCCCACGCCGCGGGGTCGAGGTCCACGTGCGCCACCTGCCCGCGCGCGTGCACGCCCGCGTCGGTCCGGCCGGCCACCGTCAGGCGCGGCGGCGGGCAGCGCAGGACGGTCCCGAGGGCGGCCTCGAGCGTGCCCTGCACCGTGCGCAGCCCGGGCTGGGTGGCCCAGCCGGCGAACTCCGTGCCGTCGTACGCCAGGTCGAGGCGCACCCGCAGGGTCGCCGTCGCGCCGGAGGGCCCGTCGGGGGCCCCGGCCTCGCGGGACACGGCGTCGAGGGTCACGGCATCGGTCGTCACGGCGTCGGGCAGCGGATCGGCACTCACGGCGCCACGCTAGCCGCCGCTACTGTCGCCGGGTGACCACCTCCTCGGCGCCCGGCCCGCGCACGCTCGCGGTCGACTGCGGCGGCGGGGGCATCAAGGTCTCCGTGCTCGACGCCGCGGGCACGATGCACGTCCCGCCGGTGCGCGTCCCGACCCCGTACCCGCTCCCCCCCGAGCGGCTCGTGAGCACCGTCGTGGAGCTGGCCGCGTCCCTCCCGCCGGCCGACCGCACGACCGTGGGCATGCCCGGCATGATCCGGCACGGCGTCGTCATCGCCACCCCGCACTACGTGACCACCGCGGGCCCCCGGACCCGGGTGGACCCCGACCTCGTCGCCGCGTGGGCGGGCGTGGACATGGAGTCCGCCCTGCGGCGCGCCCTCGGGCACCCCGTCCTGGTGCTCAACGACGCCGAGGTGCACGGCGCGGGCGTCGTGTCCGGCAGCGGTCTCGAGCTCGTCCTCACCCTGGGCACCGGCCTCGGCTCGGCGCTGTTCGACGGCGGCGCCCTGGCCCCGCACCTGGAGCTCTCCCACGCCCCCGTGCGGCGCGGCACCACCTACGACGCGTACCTGGGCGAGCACGAGCGGCGCCGCCTCGGCGACGGGCCGTGGTCGCGCCGCGTGCGCCGCGCGATCGAGGGTCTGCGGCCCGTGGTCCTGTGGGACCGGCTCTACCTGGGCGGCGGCAACGGTCGCCTCGTGCGCCCGGCGGTGCTCGCCGCCCTGGGCGACGACGTCGTGGTCGTGCCGAACTCCGCGGGCATCGTCGGCGGGGTCCGGGCGTGGTCGCTGCGCTCCCCCGGCGACCGGTCCGCACCCCCTGGCTGAGCCGCGGCCTCGACGGCGTCCACCTCGGCGGCCGCCGCGAGCAGCACGCGGTTGAACTCGACCGGGCGGACGAGGCTGACGAGGTGCGTCGCGCGCGGGATCGTGACGAGCCGCGCCGTCGGGCACGCGGCCACGTACGAGCGCTCCTGGGTCCGGAAGTGGTCCCACGCCCCGTTGACGACCCAGACCGGGCACCGCAGCGTCGCGAGGTCCTCGAGCGGCCGGAGCCGCCGCACCGCGCCGAGCATGTCGACCATGACGTCGAGCGCGTAACCACCCTCGGCCAGGTCGAGCGCCGCCTGCCGCGGCAGCGCCCGGTCCACGGCGAGCTGGTTCAGCCGCGCGCCCTGGTCGGGCAGCCGCGCGATGATCCGCGCGAGGCGCTCCCAGGCGCCCGTCACGGGGATGTCCGGCACGGTGCTGCAGCCCGCGGCCACGAGCCCCGCGACCCCGTCGGGACGCCGCGCGGCCGCGGCGATGCCGACGTACCCGCCCAGCGACAGACCGACCAGCAGCACACGCCCGCCGAGCTCGGCGATCCCGTCGTCGACCGCCGCGAGGCTGGACTCCACCGTGAACGTCTCGCCGCGTCGCCGGCCGTGCCCGGGCAGGTCGATCGCCAGGGCGCGACGCCCGGAGCGTTCGAGCGCCTCGACCTGCGCGCGCCACATGGTGCGCGAGGCTCGCGCGCCGTGCAGCAGGAGCACCGGGACCGGTGGCGTCGTCACGTCACCACCCTACGTCAGGCCTCCGCGGGCGACGGCCGCCGGGAACGACGCAGGGCCCGGACCGTGACGGTCCGGGCCCTGCGTCGTGCTGCGACACGCGTCGCGAGGTCAGGCCTTGGCGGCGTCCTCGTCCTGCGTGGCCTCCTCGGCCGTCGTCGGCTCGTCCGTGGTGTCCTGGACGTCGGTCGTGTCCTGGACCTCCTCGGCGGGCGCGGCGGCCGGCGCGGCCTTCTTCGGCGCGGCCTTCTTCGTGGCCTTCTCGGCCTCGCGCACGGTCGCCTGCTTCGGGCTCACCGGCTCCATGACGAGCTCGATGACCGCCATGGGGGCGTTGTCGCCCTTGCGGGAGCCGATCTTGGTGATGCGCGTGTAGCCACCCTGACGCTCGGCCATGGCGGGCGCGATCTCCGTGAAGAGCTCGTGCACGACGCTCTTGTCCCGCACGGTCGCCAGGACGCGGCGGCGCGCGTGCAGGTCCCCGCGCTTGGCGAACGTGATGAGACGCTCGGCGAGCGGGCGGAGCCGCTTCGCCTTGGTCTCGGTGGTCGTGATCCGGCGGTGCTCGAACAGGCTCGTCGCCAGGTTGGCGAGCATGAGCCGCTCGTGCGCCGGACCGCCGCCGAGCCGCGGACCCTTGGTGGGCGTAGGCATGGTCTGTACTCCTCAGTTCTCGAAGATCACCGGACCGACCGCACGGGGCCGGTCCGCCACGGCGTCAGGACAGCTCGTCCTCGGTGAAGTCACCGTCGTAGTAGTCGGCGGTGGAGGGGTCGAAGTCGATCGGGCTGTCCTTGAGCGACAGGCCGAGCCCGGCGAGCTTCTCCTTGACCTCCGTGATCGACTTCGCGCCGAAGTTGCGGATGTCCAGGAGGTCCGCCTCGCTGCGCGCCACGAGCTCGCCCACCGAGTGGATGCCCTCGCGCTTGAGGCAGTTGTACGAGCGGATCGTGAGCTGCAGCTCCTCGATCGGCAGCGCCAGGTCGGCGGCGAGCGCGGCGTCCGTCGGCGACGGGCCGATCTCGATGCCCTCGGCCTCGACGTTGAGCTCGCGCGCCAGGCCGAACAGCTCGACCAGCGTCTTGCCGGCGGAGGCCAGCGCGTCGCGCGGCGTGATCGCGGCCTTGGTCTCGACGTCGACGATGAGCTTGTCGAAGTCCGTGCGCTGCTCGACACGGGTCGCCTCGACCTTGTAGGTCACCTTGAGGACGGGCGAGTAGATCGAGTCGATCGGGACGCGGCCGATCTCGGCCTCGTACGACTTGTTCTGCTGCGCCGAGACGTAGCCACGGCCGCGCTCGACCGTGAGCTCGACCTCGAGCTTGCCCTTGGCGTTCAGCGTCGCGATGTGCAGGTCGGGGTTGTGCACCTCGACACCGGCCGGCGGCGTGATGTCCGCGGCCGTGACGGCGCCCGGACCCTGCTTGCGCAGGTACATCACGACGGGCTCGTCGTTCTCCGAGGAGACGACGAGCTCCTTGATGTTGAGGATGATCTCGGTGACGTCCTCCTTGGCCCCGCTGACGGTGCTGAACTCGTGCAGCACGCCGTCGATGCGGATGGACGTCACGGCAGCACCCGGGATGGACGACAGGAGCGTCCGGCGCAGGGAGTTGCCGAGGGTGTAGCCGAAGCCGGGCTCGAGCGGCTCGATGACGAACCGCGAGCGGTGCTCGGAGACGACCTCTTCGGTCAGGGTGGGGCGCTGTGCGATGAGCACGGTGTGTTCCTCTCAGTGTGCGTCCGCCATATGACGCATCACGTGTGCCTGCCGGTCTCTGTCCACCGGTCAGGGTCCTACGGGTCGAGCGGTCCGGCGCGGTTGCGGCGCCGCACGCACCGGTGGGCGGACCGCGCCGGGGCACGGTCCGCCCACCCGGTGGGTGGCGGTGTCAGACGCGGCGGCGCTTCGGCGGACGGCAGCCGTTGTGCGCCTGGGGCGTCACGTCCTGGATCGAGCCGACCTCCAGGCCTGTGGCCTGGAGCGAGCGGATCGCGGTCTCACGGCCGGAGCCGGGACCCTTGACGAAGACGTCGACCTTCTTCATGCCGTGCTCCTGCGCGCGGCGGGCGGCCGCCTCGGCCGCGAGCTGCGCCGCGAACGGCGTGGACTTGCGCGAGCCCTTGAAGCCGACCTGGCCGGACGAGGCCCAGGCGACGACGGCACCGGACGGGTCGGTGATCGACACGATGGTGTTGTTGAAGGTGCTCTTGATGTGGGCGACGCCCACGGCGATGTTCTTCTTCTCCTTGCGGCGCGGCTTGCGCGCCGCCGAGGTGCGGGTCTTGGGAGGCATGTCTTCCTTCTCGAGGTCTGAGGTCGTCGGACCGGGGAGCACTGCGAGCGACCTGTGGCGTCACCGCCCGGTGCTCACGCCCGGACTGCTGGCTACTTGCGCCCGGCCTTCTTCTTGCCGGCCACGGTGCGCTTCGGACCCTTGCGGGTGCGGGCGTTGGTCTTGGTCCGCTGACCGCGCACGGGCAGCCCGCGGCGGTGCCGGATGCCCTCGTAGCTGCCGATCTCGACCTTGCGGCGGATGTCGGCCGCGACCTCGCGGCGGAGGTCACCCTCGAGGCGGTAGTTGCCCTCGAGGTAGTCGCGCAGGGCGACGAGCTCGGCGTCGCCGAGGTCCTTGACGCGAAGGTCGGGGCTGATGCCCGTCGCGGCGAGCGTCTGCTGCGCGCGCGTGCGGCCGACGCCGTAGATGTAGGTGAGCGCAACCTCGAGCCGCTTGTCGCGGGGGAGGTCGACGCCGACGAGACGTGCCATCCAGATGACTCCTGTACTGCGTCGGAGGTCCTCCGCACGGTCCTCCCGCTGCTGCGGGCCCCGGCCTCCGACCGGGGGTTGCGCCTGCCGGACCCGGGGGTCCGGCCAGGAGCGCTGACCGTGCGCTGTCCCGGTCACCGCGGGTGCGGTGCCGGTGGTCGACCACGTCGACCTGCTCCCGGCTCGGGGCCGGGACGCCGGGGACTCAGCCCTGGCGCTGCTTGTGGCGCAGGTTGTCGCAGATGACCATCACGCGACCGTGCCGGCGGATCACCTTGCACTTGTCGCAGATCTTCTTGACGCTGGGCTTGACCTTCATTGCTCGTTCCTCCGCCACCGCACGCGCGCACGAGCGTGCGACGGGCGGCAGTGTCGATCGGGGGTGACCTCGCGGCCACCGGCGGACTACTTGTAGCGGTAGACGATCCGGCCGCGGGACAGGTCGTACGGGCTCAGCTCAACGACCACCCGGTCCTCGGGGAGGATCCGGATGTAGTGCTGACGCATCTTGCCCGAGATGTGGGCGAGCACCTTGTGACCGTTGGCCAGCTCCACGCGAAACATCGCGTTCGGCAGGGCCTCGACCACGCTGCCCTCGATCTCGATGACACCGTCCTTCTTTGCCATTTCCTCCGCTAACTCTGTGACGACACGACGCCCCTGCCCGCCCCCACCACGGCTGGCCGTGGTGCGGTGGCCCACGCCGGAGCGCGGGTCGTCGAGCTGGGATTCGGGCCCGGGCGTCCCGCCGCCGGTGGTGGCGTCACGGGGACGCACGGACCGACATCGGGGGCACACGCACCCAACGGGCTATCCTACGGCACGTTCACCACTTCGGGAACCGCGCACGAGGTGCCACGGATCACTGCCACGGGGTGACGGTGACGCCCCACTCCGCGAGCCGTTCGGCTCCGCCGTCCGCGGCCGTGAGCACCCAGATGCCCTCGGGGCCGATGGCCACGGTGTGCTCCCAGTGCGCCGCGCGCGACCCGTCCTCGGTGACGACGGTCCAGTCGTCCTCGAGGACCTCGGTCAGTCGCGAGCCCCGCGTGAGCATCGGCTCGATCGCCACGCACAGGCCGGGACGCAGCTTGGGCCCCTTGTCCCGGGCCCGGTAGTTGAGGACCTCGGGCGGCTGGTGCATCGCCGTGCCGATCCCGTGCCCGACGTACTCCTGCACGATCCCGTAGGTCACCGGCGCGCTCGCCACCACGTCCTCGACGGCGTCGCCGACGACGGCGAGCCGCTCCCCCGTCGCCAGGGCGGCGATGCCGGCCCACATGGCGCGCTCGGTGGTCTCGCTCAGCGCGACGTCCGCGGGGTCCGCGTCGTCCAGCACGACGGTGAAGGCCGCGTCGCCGTGCCAGCCGTCCACGACGGCACCGCAGTCGACCGAGACGACGTCGCCCGGCTCGAGCACGCGCGACCCCGGGATCCCGTGCACGATCTCGTCGTTGACCGAGACGCACAGCGTCGCGGGGTAGCCGTGGTACCCGAGGAACGACGGCGTCGCCCCGGCGTCACGGATCACCGCGGCCGCGATCTGGTCCAGGTCCGCCGTGGTCAGGCCCGGTCGGACGGCCTCGCGGACCGCCGCGTGGGCGTCGGCCACGACGAGGCCGGCCCGGCGCATGGCCTGCACCTGGTCCGCCGTCTTGTACTCGATCCGGTCGCGACCGAACATGCCCATGCCTCCGTCAGACCGTCCCGCGCAGCAGGGCGCCGTCCAGCGCCGCGACGAGCCGCTCCGTGACCTCGTCGATGCCGCCGATGCCGTCGACGCGCACGAGGAGCCCGCGCGTCTCGTACGCCGACGTCAGGGGCGCCGTCTGCTCGGCGTAGATGTCCAGGCGACGGGCGATCGACTCGGGGGTGTCGTCCTCGCGCCCCTCGATCGCGGCGCGCTTGGCGAGCCGCGCCAGCAGCTCGTCGCGGTCCGCCGCGAGCTCGACGACCGCGTCCAGGGCGAGCCCGCTCTCGGCGAGGATCGCGTCGAGCTCCGCCACCTGCGCCGCGTTGCGGGGGTACCCGTCGAGGATGAAGCCCTCGCGGACGTCCTCCTGCGCCAGGCGGTCGCGCACCATGTCGTTCGTCACCGAGTCCGGGACCAGCTCGCCGCGGGCCGTGTACGACTGCGCGAGCACACCGAGCTCGGTGCCGCCCTTGATGTTCGCGCGGAAGATGTCACCGGTCGAGATCGCCGGGACGCCGAGCCGCTCGGCCAGGCGCGCGGCCTGCGTGCCCTTGCCGGCGCCCTGCGGGCCCATGATCACCAGTCGTGCCGTCACCTCAGGAACCCCTCGTAGTGCCGCTGCTGGAGCTGCGACTCGATCTGCTTGACCGTCTCCATGCCGACGCCGACCACGATGAGGATCGAGGCACCGCCGAACGGGATGTTGGTGCCGACGTCGAGGAGGATGAACGCGAACAGCGGGATCATCGCGACGAACGCGAGGTAGATCGACCCCGGCAGCGTGATCCGCGAGATCACGTAGTCGAGGTACTCCGCCGTCGGACGCCCGGCACGGATGCCGGGGATGAAGCCGCCGTACTTCTTCATGTTGTCGGCGACCTCGTCCGGGTTGAACGTGATGGCCGTGTAGAAGTAGGCGAAGAAGATGATCAGGACGATGTAGAGCGCGATGTTGAGCGGCGCGTCCGGAGCCGCGAGGTTCACGATCACCCACTGCACCCACGCCGCGTTCTGGTCGCCGAACTGGGCCGCGAGCCCCGGGATGGCCAGGAGCGACGACGCGAAGATCACCGGGATGACGCCGGACATGTTGATCTTGATCGGGATGTAGGTGCTGGAGCCGCCGTACATCTTGCGTCCGACCATGCGCTTCGCGTACTGGACCGGGATCCGCCGCTGGGACTGCTCCACGAACACGACGAGCCCGATCACCAGGATGATCACGAGCATCACGATCGCGAACTTCATGAAGCCGTTGTCGCCGCCCGCGATCGACCACATGGCGGTCGGGAACGTCGCCGCGATCTGCGTGAAGATCAGCAGGGACATGCCGTTGCCGATGCCGCGCTCGGTGATGAGCTCGCCGAGCCACATGATCAGCGCCGTGCCCGCCGTCATCGTGACGATCATGAGCAGGAGGGTCACGATGCCGTCGTTCGGGATCACCGGCACGCTGCAGCCCTGGAAGAGCAGGCCGTTGCGCGCGACCGTGATGATCGTCGTCGACTGCAGGATCGCGAGGCCGATCGTCAGGTAGCGCGTGTACTGCGTCAGTCGCGCGGTACCGGCCTGACCCTCCTTGTGGAGGGCCTCGAAGTGGGGGATCACCACGCGCAGCAGCTGGGTGATGATGCTCGCGGTGATGTACGGCATGATCCCGAGCGCGAACACCGCCAGCTGGAGCAGCGCGCCGCCGCTGAAGAGGTTGATGAGCCCGAGGAGGTCGTTCGCGTTCTGCGACTCCTCGACGCACTGCTGCACGTTGCGGTAGTCGACGCCGGGCGTCGGGATGAACGAGCCGACCCGGAAGATCGCCATGATCGCGATCGTGAAGAGCAGCTTGCGCCGCAGATCTGGGGTCCGGAACGCCCGGGCGAATGCGCTGAGCACCTGTCCTCCTGCTCCGCCCGCGGGCGGTGTCGTCGTGCCGGCCAGCCCGGCGCCGGGCCCCTCGCCCCGCGAGGTGCACGCCCGCACCGGACGCGACCCCTGGGAACCCTAACCGAGGTCTGTCACCGGACGGCACAGGGGCCGGGTCGCGAACGCAACCCGGCCCCTGCCCCTGCTCAGTCCTGGGTGATCGTGCCGCCGGCGGCGACGATCTTCTCGGCCGCGGAGGCCGAGACCTTCTGCACGGAGACCGTGAGCTTGACGCTCAGGTCGCCGTCGCCGAGCACCTTGACCGGCTGGCCCTTGCGGACCGCGCCCTTGGCCACGAGGTCCTCGACCGTGACGTCCCCACCCTTGGGGTAGAGCATCGCGAGCTTGTCGAGGTTGACGACCTGGTACTCCGTGCGGAACGGGTTCTTGAACCCGCGCAGCTTCGGCAGGCGCATGTGCATGGGCATCTGCCCACCCTCGAAGCGCTCGGGCACCTGGTACCGGGCCTTGGAGCCCTTGGTGCCGCGACCGGCCGTCTTGCCCTTCGACGCCTCACCGCGACCGACACGGGTCTTCGCGGTGTGGGCGCCGGGGGCCGGACGCAGGTGGTGGACCTTGAGCGTGCCGCCGGCACCGGCCGTCGTGGCGCTGCCCGAGGCCTTGGACCTGGACGACGCCGTGCTCGACGCCTTCGCCGTCGTCGCCGGCTTGTCCGCCGCAGCCGCCTTCGTGGCCTTGGGGGCCTTGGCGGGCTTCTCGGCCGCCGCCGCCGACTCGGCCTTGGGGGCCTTCGCCTTGGAGGCCGCCTTGGTCGAGGCGGCCTTGGCCGTCCCCTCCCCGGCAGCGGCCTTCTTGGTGGACTTCTTGGCGGGCGCCTCAGCGGCCGTCGCGTCCTTGTCCTTCTTGGTCTCTGCCATGGTCACTCGACCTCCTCGACGGTGACCAGGTGGGTCACCGTGGCGACCATGCCGCGGATCTCAGGACGGTCCTCCTTGACGACGACGTCGCCGATGCGCTTGAGGCCGAGGGTCCGCAGCGTGTCGCGCTGGTTCTGCTTGCCGCCGATGGCGGACTTGGTCTGGGTCACCTTGAGCCGGGCCATCAGGCACCTGCCTTCGCGGCGAGGCCCTCGGCACGCGCCCGCAGCATCGAGGCCGGGGCCACGTGCTCGAGCGACAGGCCACGGCGGGCGGCCACGGCCTCGGGCTCCTCGAGCCCACGCAGCGCGGCCACCGTGGCGTGCACGATGTTGATCGCGTTGGTCGAGCCCATGGACTTGGACAGGACGTCGTGGATGCCGGCGCACTCCAGCACCGCGCGGACCGGACCACCGGCGATGACACCGGTACCCGGGGACGCGGGGCGCAGGAAGACGACGCCCGCGGCGGCCTCACCCGTGATCGGGTGCGGGATGGTGCCCTGGATGCGGGGGACGCGGAAGAAGCTCTTCTTCGCCTCCTCGACACCCTTGGCGATCGCCGCGGGGACCTCCTTGGCCTTGCCGTAGCCGACGCCGACGGTGCCGTCACCGTCGCCCACGACGACGAGCGCCGTGAAGCTGAAGCGACGTCCACCCTTGACGACCTTGGACACCCGGTTGATGGTGACCACTCGCTCGACGAAGGCGCTCTTCTCGGCGGCGTCTCCACGACGGCCGCCGCCGTCACGACGACCGCCGTCGCGGCGGTCACCGCCGGCGCCGCCCTGGGCGCCCGTGTTGCTGCGCTGCGGTGCAGCCATCAGTGCTTCCTCTGCTTCCGTACGGACAGGACTCGGGTCGCGGTCACAGGACCAGACCGCCCTCGCGGGCACCGTCGGCGACAGCCGCGACCCGCCCGTGGTACTTGTTGCCGCCCCGGTCGAACACGACGGCCTCGACACCGGCCGCCTTGGCGCGCTCGGCGATCAGCTCGCCGACGCGACGCGCCTTGGCGGTCTTGTCGGCCTCGAGCCCACGCAGGTCGACCTCGAGCGTCGAGGCCGACACCAGCGTGCGGCCGACGGTGTCGTCGACGACCTGCGCCACCATGTGGCGGGACGAGCGCGAGACCACCAGACGCGGACGGGCGGGGGTGCCGGAGACCTTCTTGCGCAGGCGCAGGTGGCGGCGCGCACGCGCGACGGACTTGCCCTTGCCACGGATCGTGAGTGCCATCGTCACTTACCAGCCTTTCCGGCCTTGCGGCGGACGACCTCGCCCGCGTAGCGCACACCCTTGCCCTTGTAGGGCTCGGGCTTGCGGATCTTGCGGATGTTCGCGGCGACCTCACCGACCTGCTGCTTGTCGATCCCGCTCACCGAGAAGCGCGTGGGCGCCTCGACCGCGAACGTGATGCCGGCCGGGGCCGAGACGACGACCGGGTGGCTGAAGCCGAGGGCGAACTCGAGGTCCGAGCCCTTGGCCGTCACGCGGTAACCGGTGCCGACGATCTCGAGGCGCTTGGTGTAGCCCTCGGTCACGCCCACGACCAGGTTGGCCAGCAGGGTGCGGGTCAGTCCGTGCAGCGAGCGCGAGGCGCGCTCGTCGTCCGGGCGCGTCACCACGAGGGTGCCGTCGTCCTGGGCGACCTTGATGGGCGCGGGGACGGTGTGCGTCAGGGTGCCCTTGGGGCCCTTGACCGTCACCTCTGCGCCGTCGATGCTCACGTCCACGCCGGCCGGGACCGGGACGGGGACCTTGCCGATTCGAGACATGGTCTTCTCCTCTCGGTTCTCGGGTTACCAGACGTAGGCGAGGACTTCCCCACCCACGCCCTTCTTGGCGGCCTGCTTGTCGGTGAGCAGGCCGGAGGACGTGGACAGGATCGCCACGCCGAGGCCGCCCAGCACGCGGGGCAGGTTGGTCGACTTCGCGTAGACACGCAGGCCCGGCTTGGACACGCGGCGCACGCCGGCGAGCGACCGCTCGCGGTTGGGGCCGAACTTCAGCTGGATCGTGAGGCTCTTGCCCACGGGGGCGTCCTCGACGGACCAGCCGGCGATGTAGCCCTCGGCCTTGAGGATGTCCGCGATGTGTCCCTTGAGCTTGCTGTAGGGCATCGTCACGGAGTCGTGGTACGCGGAGTTCGCGTTCCGCAGACGGGTGAGCATGTCTGCGATCGGGTCAGTCATCATCGGGCTGTCGCCCTTCCTCGCCGCGGTATCCGTACGCGCTCGTGCGCGCCGGACCTACGGCGTCGTCGTTACCAGCTGCTCTTGGTCACACCGGGAAGCTCGCCGCGGTGCGCCATCTGGCGCAGGCAGATGCGGCAGAGGCCGAACTTGCGGTACACGGAGTGCGGGCGTCCGCACCGCTGGCACCGGCTGTACGCGCGCACGGCGAACTTCGGCTTGCGCGCCGCCTTCTGGATCAGGGCAGTCTTCGCCATGTCAGTTCTCCTTGAAGGGGAAGCCCAGACGGCGGAGCAGCGAGCGGCCCTCGTCGTCGGTGGTCGCGGTCGTCACGACCGTGATGTCCATACCGCGCACCCGGTCCGTACGGTCGGGGTCGATCTCGTGGAACATCACCTGCTCCGTGAGGCCGAAGGTGTAGTTGCCGTGGCCGTCGAACTGCTTGGGCGACAGGCCGCGGAAGTCGCGGATGCGCGGGAGCGCGAGCGAGACCAGGCGGTCCGCGAACTCCCACATCCGGTCGCCGCGCAGCGTGACGTGCGCGCCGATCGGCATGCCCTCGCGCAGCTTGAACTGGGCGATCGACTTGCGGGCCTTGGTGACCTGCGGCTTCTGGCCGGTGATCGCCGTGAGGTCCTTGATGGCGCCCTCGATCAGCTTCGAGTCACGCGCGGCCTCGCCGACGCCCATGTTGACGACGATCTTGACCAGGCGCGCGACCTGGTTCACGTTCTCGTGGCTGAACTCCTCGCGCAGCGCGGGGAGGATCTCCTCGGCGTAGCGAGCCTTGAGCCGCGGGGTGGTCTTCTCGACAGTCTCGGTGCTCATCAGATGTCCTTACCGGAACGCTTGGCCACGCGGACCCGGACGTTGCGGGTGCGGCCGTCGCGCTCGATCTGCTCGGTGCGGTAGCCCACCCGGGTGCCCTTCTTGGTCTCCGGGTCGACCAGCATGACGTTGCTCACGTGGATCGGGGCCTCGACGGTCTCGATGCCACCCGTGCGCGCGCCGCGGCTCGACTGCCCCGCCTTGACGTGCTTGGTCACCCGCTGCACGCCCTCGACGATGACGCGGTCGGAGTCCTTGACGACCTCGAGCACCCGTCCCTGCTTGCCGCGGTCGCGGCCCGAGATGACGACGACGAGGTCGCCCTTCTTGATCTTGGCCATGGTCAGAGCACCTCCGGCGCCAGCGAGATGATCTTCATGAACTTCTTGTCGCGCAGCTCGCGGCCCACCGGGCCGAAGATGCGGGTGCCGCGAGGCTCGCCGTCGCCCTTGAGGATCACGGCGGCGTTCTCGTCGAACTTGATGTACGAACCGTCGGGCCGGCGGCGCTCCTTGGTGGTGCGCACGATCACGGCCTTGACGACATCGCCCTTCTTGACGTTGCCCCCGGGGATGGCGTCCTTGACGGTCGCGACGATGACGTCGCCGATTCCGGCGTAGCGACGGCCAGAGCCACCGAGAACACGGATGCAGAGGATCTGCTTCGCCCCCGTGTTGTCGGCGACCTTGAGTCGCGACTCCTGCTGGATCATCTTTCCCTACTCCTGTCGTCTGCTGGTTCTCGCTGCGCTGCTCGCAGGCGAGCCTTGCCGAACGGATGTGTGTGGTCGGGCCGCTGGTCGGTGACCCGCTGGTCCGTGCCCCGGTCGCCCGGGGCACGTGCCTGCAGGACTACTTCGCCTTCTCCAGGATCTCCACCACACGCCACCGCTTCGTGGCGGACAGCGGGCGGGTCTCCATGATGAGGACCAGGTCGCCCGCGCCGGCCGCGTTGGCCTCGTCGTGCGCCTTGACCTTGCTCGTCCGCCGGATGACCTTGCCGTAGAGCGGGTGCTTGACCCGGTCCTCGACCTCGACCACGACGGTCTTGTCCATCTTGTCGCTGACCACGTAGCCGCGCCGCGTCTTGCGGTACGGGCGCGCTGCCGTGGTCGTCTCCGCGGTCGCCGCCGCTGCGTTCTCGTTGCTGCTCATGTCAGACCTCTCGCTCACTCAGCGCTGGCGCTGGGCGCGGTACGGATGCCGAGCTCACGCTCGCGCAGGATCGTGTAGATCCGCGCGATGTCACGACGCACGGCCTTCAGCCGACCGTGGCTCTCGAGCTGCCCGGTCGCGGACTGGAAGCGGAGGTTGAACAGCTCCTCCTTGGCCTTCTTCAGCTCGGCGACGAGCGCGTCGTCGTCCTTGCCGTCCAGCTCGGTCGGAGCAAGCTCCTTGGAACCGATAGCCATCAGTTGCCACCACCCTCGCGCACCACGAACCGGCACTTCATCGGGAGCTTGTGCATCGCACGCCGCATCGCCTCACGGGCGAGGGGCTCCGGGACACCGGCGAGCTCGAAGAGCACGCGGCCCGGCTTGACGTTCGCGATCCACCACTCGGGGGAACCCTTACCGGAACCCATGCGGGTCTCCGCCGGCTTCTTGGTCAGCGGACGGTCAGGGTAGATGTTGATCCAGACCTTGCCACCACGCTTGATGTGGCGGGTCATGGCGATACGAGCAGCCTCGATCTGGCGGTTCGTGACGTAGGCGGGCTCGAGAGCCTGGATGCCGTAGTCGCCGAACGAGATCGCGGTCCCACCGGTCGCCTGGCCCGAGCGCGACGGGTGGTGCTGCTTGCGGTGCTTGAGCCTGCGCGGGATCAGCATGCTCAGGCCTCCGTTCCGGTCGAAGCCTCGCCGGCGGGAGCGGCAGCGGCGGCCGGCTGGGCCGGAGCCTCGGACGCGCCCTCGGCACGGTCACGGCGCGGACCACGAGCCGGACGGTCCCCACGGTCGCCACGGGGGCCACCACGGGGCGCACGCGGGCCGGCCGTGGCCTGCTCGCGAGCGAACTCCTTCTCGGTCATGTCGCCCTTGTAGATCCAGACCTTGACACCGATCTGGCCGAACGTCGTCTTCGCCTCGAAGAGGCCGAAGTCGATGTTCGCGCGGAGCGTGTGCAGGGGCACGCGGCCCTCGCGGTAGAACTCCGACCGGCTCATCTCGGCGCCGCCGAGACGGCCCGAGCACTGGACCCGGATGCCCTTGGCACCGGCGCGCTGGGCGGACTGCATGCCCTTGCGCATCGCCCGGCGGAAGGAGACACGGCTCGCGAGCTGCTCGGCGATGCCCTGCGCGACCAGCTGCGCCTCGATCTCGGCGTTCTTGACCTCGAGGATGTTGAGCTGGACCTGCTTGCCCGTGAGCTTCTCGAGCTCACCGCGGATGCGGTCCGCCTCGGCGCCGCGGCGGCCGATGACGATGCCCGGACGCGCCGTGTGGATGTCCACGCGGACGCGGTCGCGGGTGCGCTCGATCTCGACCTTGGCGATGCCGGCGCGCTCGAGGCCCGTCGACATCAGCTTGCGGATCTGGACGTCCTCGCGCACGTAGTCGCGGTAGCGCTGCCCGGGCTTGGTGCTGTCGGCGAACCAGCGCGACCGGTGGTCGGTGGTGATGCCGAGGCGGTACCCGTGCGGGTTGACCTTCTGTCCCACTATCGGGTCCTCTCCTTCTTCTCGACCGGCGCCACGACCACGGTGATGTGGCTCGTGCGCTTGAGGATCTGGCTCGCGCGCCCCTGGGCACGCGGGCGGAATCGCTTGAGGGTCGGGCCCTCGTCCACGTACGCCGCGGAGACCACGAGCGTCGAGACGTCGAACGCCACGTTCGCGCGGTCCGCCTTGACGCGGGCGTTCGCGATCGCGCTCTCGACGACCTTGAGGACCGTCTCCCCCGCAGCCTGCGGCGCGAACTTCAGCGTCGCGACGGCCTGCTCGGCCTGCTTGCCACGGATGAGGTCCACGACGCGCCGGGCCTTCTGGGGCGTGACACGGACGAACCGCGCCTGCGCCTTGGCTTCCATTGCTGTCCTGCCTTCTTCTGTCAGTGGATGACGTCCCGCACGAGTGTCGTCGGTGACCGCGAGGTCAGCGACGACGACCCTTGCGGTCGTCCTTCTCGTGGCCGCGGAAGGTCCGCGTGGGGGCGAACTCGCCGAGCTTGTGGCCGACCATCGACTCGGTCACGAAGACCGGGACGTGCTTGCGACCGTCGTGCACGGCGAACGTGTGGCCGAGGAAGTCCGGCGTGATCATCGAGCGCCGGGACCAGGTCTTGATGACCGTCTTGGTCCCCTTCTCGTTCTGGACGTCGACCTTCTTCTGAAGGTGCCCGTCGACGAAGGGGCCCTTCTTCAGGCTGCGAGGCATGTGTCAGGCTCCTTCTCAGCGCTTCTTGTTCTTGCCGGAACGCCGGCGACGGACGATGAGCTTGTCGCTCGGCTTGTTCGGACGGCGCGTGCGGCCCTCCGGCTGGCCCCAGGGGCTCACCGGGTGACGACCACCGGACGTCTTGCCCTCACCACCACCGTGCGGGTGGTCGATCGGGTTCATCGCGACACCGCGGACGGAGGGGCGCTTGCCCTTCCACCGCATGCGGCCGGCCTTGCCCCAGTTGATGTTCGACTGCTCGGCGTTGCCCACCTCGCCGACCGTCGCGCGGCAGCGCAGGTCGACGTTGCGGATCTCGCCCGAGGGCAGACGCAGCTGGGCGTACGGCCCGTCCTTGGCGACGAGCTGCACGGACACGCCGGCCGACCGCGCCATCTTCGCGCCGCCACCGGGCTTGAGCTCGATGGCGTGGATGACGGTACCGGTCGGGATGTTGCGCAGCGGCAGGTTGTTGCCGGGCTTGATGTCAGCGCCGGCTCCGGCCTCGACCACGTCACCCTGCGACAGCTTGTTCGGCGCGATGATGTAGCGCTTCTCGCCGTCCGCGTAGTGCAGGAGCGCGATGCGCGCCGTGCGGTTGGGGTCGTACTCGATGTGCGCGACCTTGGCCGGCACGCCGTCCTTGTCGTGGCGACGGAAGTCGATCACGCGGTAGGCACGCTTGTGCCCGCCGCCCTGGTGGCGCATGGTCACGCGACCGGTGCTGTTGCGGCCACCGGTCTTGTGCAGCGGCCGGACCAGCGACTTCTCGGGCTCGGAACGCGTGATCTCGACGAAGTCGGCCACGCTCGAGCCGCGGCGCCCGGGCGTCGTCGGCTTGTACTTGCGGATTCCCATGGAGGTCAGTCCCTTGTGTCTCGTCGGTCCGGCGTCAGCCGACCGGTCCGCCGAAGATGTCGATGGTGCCCGAGCGCAGCGTGACGATCGCCCGCTTGGTGTCCTTGCGCTTGCCCAGGCCGAACTTCGTCCGCCGCGACTTGCCCTTGCGGTTGATCGTGTTCACCGAGGCGACCTCGACGTCGAACACCTGCTCGACGGCGATCTTGATCTCCGTCTTGTTGGCGCGGGGGTCCACCACGAAGGTGTACTTGCCCTCGTCCAGGAGGCTGTAGCTCTTCTCGGAGACGACCGGCGAGATCAGGATGTCGCGCGGGTCCTTGTTCACGGTGGTCACTTCGTCTCCTCAGCGTCCTGCTCGGCCTCGGTCGACGTCGCGACGGCCTTGGCCGCCTTTCCCGTCGGGCGAGCGAGGAAGGCCTCGAGCGCGCCACGGGTGAAGACGACGTCGTCGGAGACGAGCACGTCGTAGGTGTTGAGCTGGTCCGCGAGGAGCAGGTGGACCTGCTCCGCGTTGCGCAGCGACTTCCAGCTGGCCTCGTCGCCCCGCTCGAGCACCACGAGGACGTGGCGCCGCTGCGAGATCGCGGCGAGCGTCGAGATCGCCGTGCGCGTCGACGGCACGCCACCGTCGATGGCGAAGCCCTCGACGACGTGCACGCGGCCCGCGCGGGCGCGGTCCGAGAGCGCGCCGCGCAGGGCGGCCGCCTTCATCTTCTTGGGCGTGCGCTGGCTGTAGTCACGCGGCTTCGGGCCGTGCACCACGCCACCACCGGCGAACTGAGGAGCGCGGGTCGAACCCTGACGGGCGCGGCCGGTGCCCTTCTGCTTGTAGGGCTTGCGGCCACCGCCGGAGACCTCGCCGCGCCGCAGCGTGGAGTGGGTGCCCTGCCGCGCCGCGGCGAGCTGGGCCACCACGACCTGGTGGATCAGCGGGACGTTCGTCTGGACGTCGAACACCTCGGCAGGAAGCTCGGCGGTGCCGGCCTTCTTGCCCGTGGCGTCCAGCACGTCAACGGTCAGCGTCGTCATGTCACGCCCCCTTCGCGGCACTACGCACGAGGACGACGCCGTTCTTGGGGCCGGGAACGGCGCCCTTGACGAGCAGGAGACCCCGCTCGACGTCGACCGCGTGAACGGTCAGGTTCTGGGTGGTCTGACGGACGTGGCCCATACGACCGGCCATGCGCAGACCCTTGAAGACGCGCGAGGGCGTCGACGCGCCGCCGATCGAGCCGGCCTTGCGGTGGTTGCGGTGCGCACCGTGGGAGGCGCCGACGCCGGAGAAGCCGTGACGCTTCATGACACCGGCGGTGCCCTTGCCCTTGGTGGTGCCCACGACGTCGACCCGCTGGCCGGCCGTGAAGGCCTCGGCCGTGATCTCCTGGCCGAGCACGAACTCGCCGGCGTCGGAGGTGCGGATCTCGGCGAGGTGGCGCCGCGGCGTGACACCCGCCTTCTCGAAGTGGCCCTTGAGGGGCTGGCTCACCTTGCGCGGGTCGATAGGCCCGTAGGCCAGCTGGACCGCGGTGTAGCCGTCGGTGTCGGCGTCGCGCACCTGCGTCACCACGTTGGTGCCGACCTGCACGACGGTGACCGGGACGAGGCGCCCGGCCTCGTCCCACACCTGCGTCATGCCGAGCTTGGTGCCCAGCACCGCCGTGACGGGCTTCGCGTTCTGGGGAAGAGTGGTCATCGTGATCTCCCTCAGAGCTTGATCTCGATGTTCACGTCCGCGGGCAGGTCGAGTCGCATGAGCGAGTCGACCGCCTTCGGCGTGGGATCGATGATGTCGATGAGGCGCTTGTGGGTGCGCATCTCGAAGTGCTCGCGGCTGTCCTTGTACTTGTGAGGCGACCGGATCACCACGAACACGTTCTTCTCGGTCGGCAGCGGCACCGGACCCACGACCGTCGCACCAGCGCGTGTCACCGTGTCGACGATCTTGCGCGCCGAGCTGTCGATGACCTCGTGGTCGTAGGACTTGAGCCGGATGCGGATCTTCTGTCCCGCCATGGCGTCGTCTGACTCTCTCTCTCGAACCGCTAGCTGTCCGACCCCCGCACTCGGGCGTGTCGCTCTTGGCGACATACCTTCGCGCTGCGCACCGTGAGGAGCGAGGTCGTTGGATGCTGTGTGGACCCGGCTCCCGTCACCCGCGGTGATGCTGCGGGCGAGGCACCTGGTCCTCAACGTCTGTCGTTCGTACGTGGCTGCCGGCCCCTCGCCTGACCACCGCGCCTCGGAGAACCCGTCCCGAGGACGGCTCCCAGCAAAGCGCAGCGCACGGCGGCGCCGGGCAACCTGAACAGTGTGCCATTGCAGGGCCCCGATCACCAACTCGGGGTCCCGTGGCGCAGGTCACAGCCGCGCCGCACAGCTGCCGGACATGGCGAGGGCCCGGGCTGACGCCCGGGCCCCCGCTCACATCACTTGATGATCTTCGTCACACGGCCCGAGCCGACGGTCCGGCCACCCTCACGGATGGCGAATCCGAGGCCCTCCTCCATGGCGATCGGCTGGATCAGCTCGACCGACATCTCGGTGTTGTCGCCCGGCATGACCATCTCGGTGCCCTCGGGCAGCGTGATGACGCCGGTGACGTCCGTGGTGCGGAAGTAGAACTGCGGGCGGTAGTTCGAGTAGAAGGGGTTGTGACGCCCACCCTCGTCCTTGGCCAGGATGTAGACCTGGGCCTCGAAGTTGGTGTGGGGCGTGATCGAACCCGGCTTCACGACGACCTGGCCGCGCTCGACGTCCTCACGCTTGATGCCACGGAGCAGGAGGCCGCAGTTCTCGCCGGCCCACGCCTCGTCCATCTGCTTGTGGAACATCTCGATGCCCGTGACCGTGGTCTTCTGCGCCGGGCGGATGCCGACGATCTCGACCTCGGAGTTGATCGCGAGCTTGCCGCGGTCGACCTTGCCGGTCACGACGGTGCCACGGCCCGTGATGGTGAAGACGTCCTCGATCGGCATGAGGAACGGCTTGTCCATGTCACGCACCGGCTCCGGCACGGACTCGTCGACAGCCTCGAGCAGGTCCTCGACGGACTTGACCCAGGTCGGGTCGCCCTCGAGCGCCTTGAGGCCCGAGACGCGCACGACGGGGGCGTTGTCGCCGTCGAAGCCCTGCGAGGAGAGGAGCTCGCGCACCTCCATCTCGACGAGCTCGAGGATCTCCTCGTCGTCGACCATGTCGGACTTGTTGAGCGCCACCAGCAGGTACGGCACGCCGACCTGGCGGGCGAGCAGCACGTGCTCACGCGTCTGGGCCATGGGGCCGTCCGTCGCGGCGACCACGAGGATCGCGCCGTCCATCTGCGCGGCACCCGTGATCATGTTCTTGATGTAGTCCGCGTGACCGGGCGCGTCGACGTGAGCGTAGTGACGCTTCTCCGTCTGGTACTCGACGTGCGCGATGTTGATCGTGATACCGCGCTGCTTCTCCTCGGGCGCCTTGTCGATCTCGTCGAACGGCGTGAAGGGGTTCAGGTCGGGGTACTTGTCGTGCAGCACCTTCGAGATGGCAGCGGTCAGCGTCGTCTTGCCGTGGTCGACGTGACCGATGGTCCCGATGTTGACGTGCGGCTTGGTCCGCTCGAACTTGGCCTTCGCCACTGGTGTCCTCCTCGGACTGGGTAGTTGCGCCGAACGATGCAGGTGCCGGCTGACTCCTGCGGGGCGTGCGGGTCGCTACAGGTTGTTGGTGGAACTGGACTTGCTGACGACCTGTGGGACTACTCGCCCCGGGTCTTCTTGATGATCTCCTCGGCAACATTACGAGGGACCTCGGCGTAGCTGTCGAACTGCATCGAGTACACCGCGCGGCCCTGCGTCTTGGAACGCAGGTCGCCGACGTAGCCGAACATCTCCGACAGCGGGACGAGCGCGCGGATGACCTTGACGCCCGTCGCGTCCTCCATGGACTGGATCATGCCTCGGCGAGAGTTGATGTCGCCGATGACCTCACCCATGTAGTCCTCGGGGGTACGCACCTCGACGGCCATGACGGGCTCGAGGAGCACGGGGTCCGCCTTGCGGACCGCCTCCTTGAGGATCATCGAACCGGCGATCTTGAACGCCATCTCCGAGGAGTCGACGTCGTGAGCGGCACCGTCGAGCAGCGTCGCCTTGATCCCGACGAGCGGGTAGCCGGCGAGGACGCCGAGCTCCATCGCGCTCTGGATGCCGGCGTCGACGCTCGGGATGTACTCGCGCGGGACGCGGCCACCGGTGACGGCGTTGACGAACTGGTACAGCTCGCCGTCCTCGGCCTCGAGCGGCTCGAAGGTCATCTGGACCTTGGCGTACTGCCCGGAGCCACCGGTCTGCTTCTTGTGCGTGTAGTCGATCTTCTCCACCTTGCGGCGGATCGTCTCGCGGTACGCGACCTGCGGCTTGCCGACGTTGGCCTCGACCTTGAACTCGCGCCGCATGCGGTCGACGAGGATGTCGAGGTGGAGCTCGCCCATGCCGCCGATGACGGTCTGGCCGGTCTCCTCGTCGAGCTTGACGCGGAAGGTCGGGTCCTCCTCGGCGAGCTTCTGGATGGCGACCGACAGCTTCTCCTGGTCGCCCTTCGTCTTCGGCTCGATGGCCACGTCGATGACGGGCTCCGGGAAGGTCATCGACTCGAGCACGACCGGCGCGGCCGGGTCGCACAGGGTGTCACCCGTGGTGACGTCCTTGAGGCCGATGAACGCGTAGATGTGGCCGGCCGTGGCCTCCTCGACCGGGTTCTCCTTGTTGGAGTGCATCTGGAAGAGCTTCCCGATGCGCTCCTTCTTGCCCTTGGTGGAGTTGACCACCTGGGCACCGGAGGGGACCTTGCCCGAGTAGACGCGGACGTACGTCAGCTTGCCGAAGAAGGGGTGCGAGGCGACCTTGAACGCCAGGGCCGAGAACGGCTCCGTCGCGTCCGGGTGGCGCTCGACGACGAGCTCGGGGTCCTTGGCGTCGTGGCCCTCGATGGCCGGCACGTCGAGAGGCGACGGCAGGTAGTCGATGACCGCGTCGAGCATGGGCTGGACGCCCTTGTTCTTGAACGCCGAGCCGCACAGCACCGGGTAGGCCTGCGAGGTGATCGTCAGCGTGCGGATGCCCGCCTTGATCTCCTCGACCGTCAGCTCCTCGCCGCCGAGGTACTTCTCGAGCAGCTCCTCGCTCGCCTCCGCGACGGCCTCGATGAGGTCGGCGCGGTACTGCTCGGCCTTCTCGACCAGGTCGGCAGGGATCTCCTCGACGGAGTACTCCTCGCCCAGCTTGGTCTCGCCGTGCCAGACGAGCGCCTTCTGCTCGATCAGGTCGACGACGCCCGTGAACTCGCTCTCCGAGCCGATCGGCAGCTGGATGACCAGCGGCTTGGCCTTGAGGCGGTTCACGATCGTGTCGACCGTGAAGTAGAAGTCCGCGCCGAGCTTGTCCATCTTGTTGACGAAGCAGATGCGCGGGACGTTGTACTTGTCCGCCTGGCGCCACACCGTCTCGGACTGGGGCTCGACACCCTCCTTGCCGTCGAAGACCGCCACGGCGCCGTCGAGCACACGCAGCGAGCGCTCCACCTCGACCGTGAAGTCGACGTGGCCGGGCGTGTCGATGATGTTGATCTGGTTGTCCTTCCAGTAGCAGGTCGTCGCGGCCGACGTGATCGTGATGCCGCGCTCCTGCTCCTGCTCCATCCAGTCCATCGTCGAGGCGCCGTCGTGCGTCTCACCGATCTTGTAGTTGACCCCCGTGTAGAACAGGATCCGCTCGGTGGTGGTGGTCTTGCCGGCGTCGATGTGCGCCATGATGCCGATGTTGCGGACCTTGTTGAGGTCGGTCAGCACGTCAAGTGCCACGGTGTGAAGCCCTTCTTGGAGCAGTCGGTGATGGCCGGGTCGGGCCTGTGGTGGCCGTCCCCGGCCGAGCGACGGTCGCCCGCCGGGACCGCGGACTACCAGCGGTAGTGCGCGAAGGCCTTGTTCGACTCGGCCATCTTGTGCATGTCCTCGCGGCGCTTGACCGCGGCACCGAGGCCGTTCGAGGCGTCCAGGATCTCGTTCATGAGGCGCTCGGTCATCGTCTTCTCGCGGCGGGCGCGGGAGTAGTCGACGAGCCACCGCAGGGCGAGGGTCGTCGCGCGGACGGGACGGACCTCGACGGGGACCTGGTAGGTCGCGCCACCGACGCGGCGGGACTTGACCTCGAGCGACGGGCGCACGTTGTCGAGCGCGCGCTTGAGGACGACGACGGGGTCGCCGCCGGTCTTCTCGCGGGCACCCTCGAGCGCGCCGTACACGATCGACTCCGCGACGGACTTCTTGCCGTCGAGGAGGACCTTGTTGACGAGCTGGGTGACGACGGGCGACCCGTAGACGGGGTCGACGATGAGCGGCCGCTTCGGGGCCGGACCCTTACGAGGCATCTCAGTTACCCTTCTTCGCGCCGTAGCGGCTGCGCGCCTGCTTGCGGTTCTTGACGCCCTGGGTGTCGAGGGCACCGCGGACGATCTTGTAGCGGACGCCCGGGAGGTCCTTCACACGGCCGCCGCGCACGAGCACGATCGAGTGCTCCTGCAGGTTGTGGCCGACGCCGGGGATGTACGCGGTGACCTCGACCTGGCTCGAGAGCTTCACGCGTGCGACCTTGCGCAGCGCGGAGTTCGGCTTCTTCGGGGTCGTGGTGTAGACGCGGGTGCACACACCGCGCCGCTGCGGGCTGCCCTTGAGGGCCGGCGTCTTGGACGACGTCGTCTTGGACGTCCGTCCCTTGCGCACGAGCTGCTGGATCGTGGGCACTACGTCTCCGTCTTCTCGGTCTGACTCTGGTCGGCCGGCGATTGCCGGTCATGAGGTCCGGCCGGTGCCGGACCTGGGGTCTTGCGTCCTGCGCCGCCGACTCCGACCCACGCACCCGGGCGTGTCGAGCCGGTGAGCGCGGCACCGACCGCCAGGATCTTCTGGACGGTGGGGTCCGCGCGGCGGTCACGCCACCCGTCATCGCGACGACGCTCCCCCCGGACTCCCGGGGACGTCGCGCGCGATGCACGCGCGAGGGCCCGACGGCGCGGGCACAGGGACTTACGTTACCTGCTGCTCTGCGAGAGCGTCAAAGTGACCTCGGTCGCCCCGACGCCCGCGGGGGACGTGAGGGACCCACCTCGCGATGGGCCCCTCACGTCCGGACGTCACGTCAGCGCAGGTCGCCGAAGTCGATGTCCTCGAGCGGGATCGCCTCTCCGGAGCCCATGCCGAGCGGCGGGAAGTCGATCTCGTCGTAGCCGAAGCTCGGGTAGAGCTCGGCCTTGGCCTCCTCGGTCGGCTCGACCGCGACGTTCCGGTACCGGGGAAGACCGGTACCCGCCGGGATGAGCTTTCCGATGATGACGTTCTCCTTGAGGCCGAGGAGCGGGTCGGACCGACCGCTCATCGACGCCTCGGTGAGCACGCGCGTCGTCTCCTGGAAGGACGCCGCCGACAGCCACGAGTCCGTCGCGAGCGACGCCTTCGTGATGCCCATGAGCTCCGGGCGGCCCGACGCGGGCTGGTTGCCCTCGGCGACCGCGCGGCGGTTGGCGTCCTCGAAGCGGCCACGCTCGGCCAGCTCGCCCGGGAGCAGGCCGGTGTCGCCGGAGTCGAGCACCGTCACGCGACGCAGCATCTGCCGGACGATGACCTCGATGTGCTTGTCGTGGATGTCCACGCCCTGCGAGCGGTAGACCTCCTGGACCTCGTCGACGAGGTGCTTCTGCGTGGCACGCGGGCCGAGGATGCGCAGGACCTTCTTCGGGTCCACCGCACCCTGGGCGAGCTGCGCGCCGACCTCGACGTGGTCGCCGTCCTGCACGAGCAGGCGCGAGCGCTTCGTGATCGGGTAGGCGATCTCCTCGGAGCCGTCGTCGGGCGTGAGGACGATGCGCCGCACCCGGTCCGACTCGTCGATCGTGACCCGGCCCGAGAACTCCGCGATCTGCGCCTCACCCTTGGGGGTGCGGGCCTCGAAGAGCTCCTGGACACGCGGCAGACCCTGCGTGATGTCCTCGGCGGACGCCACACCACCGGTGTGGAAGGTACGCATGGTGAGCTGCGTGCCGGGCTCACCGATGGACTGCGCGGCGATGATGCCGACCGCCTCACCGATGTCCACGAGCTTGCCGGTCGCGAGCGACCGGCCGTAGCACTTGGCGCACGTGCCGACGCGCGACTCGCAGGTCAGGACCGAGCGAACCTTGACCTCCGTGACGCCGGCCGCGAGGGCCGCGTCGATGACCAGGTCACCGGCGTCGTCACCAGCACGGGCGATGACGGTCCCGTTGGGCGCGACGACGTCCGTCGCCACGCTCCGCGCGTAGATGCTCGTCTCGACCTTGTCGTGGCGGCGCAGCGTGCCGTCGGGCATGGCCTCGGCCACGGGCAGGGTCAGGCCCCGCTCGGTGCCGCAGTCCTCCTCGCGGACGATGACGTCCTGGGACACGTCCACCAGACGACGCGTGAGGTAGCCCGAGTCGGCGGTTCGCAGCGCGGTGTCCGCCAGACCCTTGCGGGCGCCGTGCGTCGCGATGAAGTACTCCAGGACCGACAGGCCCTCGCGGTAGTTGGACTTGATCGGGCGCGGGATGATCTCGCCCTTGGGGTTCGCCACGAGGCCGCGCATACCGGCGATCTGGCGGACCTGCATCCAGTTACCACGCGCACCCGAGCCGACCATGCGGTTGACCGTGTTGCGGGCGGGGAAGTTCTTCTGCATCGCCTTGGCGACCTCGTCGGTCGCCTGCGTCCAGATCTCGATGAGCTCCTGGCGGCGCTCGTCGTCCGTGATCAGACCACGCTCGTACTGGCCCTGGATCTTGGTGGCCCGCGCCTCGTGCTCGGCGAGGATCGCCGCCTTCTCCCCCGGCGTCGCGACGTCGGAGATGGCGATCGTGACGCCGGACCGGGTGGCCCAGTGGAAGCCGGCCTCCTTGAGCGCGTCCAGGCTCGCCGCGACCTCGACCTTGGGGTACCGCTCGGCCAGGTCGTTGACGATGGCGGACAGGCGCTTCTTGTCGACGACGCCGTTGATGTACGGGTAGTCGACCGGGAGCAGCTCGTTGAACAGCGCGCGCCCGAGGGTCGTCGGGACGAGCGCCGTGTCACCGGGGGCCCAGCCCTCGGGCAGGCCGAAGTCGCCCTCGCCGGGGACCAGGTCGTTCATCCGGATCGTCACGACCGCGTTGAGGTCCAGGCTGCCCTGGTCGAAGGCCATGATCGCCTCGGCCACGGAGCTGAACTGCCGGCCGGCGCCGGGCGCGTCGTCCTTGTCCGACGTCAGGTGGAACAGGCCGATGATCATGTCCTGCGAGGGCATGGTCACCGGACGGCCGTCCGACGGCTTGAGGATGTTGTTGCTCGAGAGCATGAGGATGCGGGCCTCGGCCTGCGCCTCGGTGCTCAGGGGCAGGTGGACGGCCATCTGGTCACCGTCGAAGTCGGCGTTGAACGCGCCGCAGACGAGCGGGTGCAGGTGGATCGCCTTGCCCTCGACGAGCTGGGGCTCGAACGCCTGGATGCCCAGGCGGTGCAGCGTGGGTGCACGGTTCAGCAGCACCGGGTGCTCGGTGATGACCTCCTCGAGCACGTCCCAGACCTGGGGCCGGGCGCGCTCGACCATGCGCTTCGCGGACTTGATGTTCTGCGCGTGGTTGAGGTCGACGAGCCGCTTCATGACGAACGGCTTGAAGAGCTCGAGCGCCATCTGCTTCGGCAGGCCGCACTGGTGCAGCTTGAGCTGCGGGCCGACGACGATGACCGAACGGCCCGAGTAGTCGACGCGCTTGCCGAGCAGGTTCTGGCGGAAGCGCCCCTGCTTGCCCTTGAGCATGTCCGAGATGGACTTGAGCGGCCGGTTGCCCGGGCCCGTGACGGGGCGTCCGCGGCGGCCGTTGTCGAACAGCGCGTCGACGGCCTCCTGGAGCATCCGCTTCTCGTTGTTGACGATGATCTCGGGCGCGCCGAGGTCGAGCAGCCGCTTGAGGCGGTTGTTCCGGTTGATCACGCGCCGGTACAGGTCGTTGAGGTCCGACGTCGCGAACCGGCCACCGTCGAGCTGCACCATCGGGCGCAGGTCCGGCGGGATGACCGGGACGGCGTCCAGCACCATGCCCTGGGGCGTGTTGCTGGTCGTCAGGAACGCGTTGACCACCTTGAGCCGCTTGAGCGCGCGCGTCTTGCGCTGGCCCTTGCCGTTCTTGATGGTGTCGCGCAGCGACATGGCCTCGGCCTCGAGGTCGAAGTCCTGCAGGCGCTTCTGGATCGCCGCAGCGCCCATCGCACCCTTGAAGTAGTTGCCGTACCGGTCCGTCAGCTGGCGGTAGAGCAGCTCGTCGCCCTCGAGGTCCGCGACCTTGAGGTTCTTGAAGCGGTCCCACACGGCCTCGAGGCGGTCGAGCTCCGCGTCGGCACGCTTGCGGATCTGCGCCATCTCGCGCTCGGCGGAGTCACGGACCTTGCGGCGCGCGTCGGCCTTGGCGCCCTCGGCCTCGAGCTCGGCCAGGTCGGCCTCGAGCTTGCGCGCACGCTTGTCGATGTCGACGTCGCGGCGGGTGGTGATCTCCTTCTTCTCCAGGTCGATCTCGTTCTGGAGGTTGGGGAGGTCCTCCTGCCGGCCCTCGTCGTCGACCTCGGTGATCATGTAGGCCGCGAAGTAGATGACCTTCTCGAGGTCCTTCGGGGCGAGGTCGAGCAGGTACCCGAGGCGCGACGGCACGCCCTTGAAGAACCAGATGTGCGTGACCGGGGCGGCCAGCTCGATGTGCCCCATGCGCTCACGACGCACCTTGGACCGCGTGACCTCGACGCCGCAGCGCTCGCAGATGATGCCCTTGAAGCGCACGCGCTTGTACTTGCCGCAGTAGCACTCCCAGTCCCGCGTGGGACCGAAGATCTTCTCGCAGAAGAGACCGTCCTTCTCGGGCTTGAGGGTCCGGTAGTTGATGGTCTCGGGCTTCTTGACCTCGCCGTGGGACCAGGTGCGGATGTCCTCCGCGGTCGCCAGGCCGATGCGCAGCTCGTCGAAGACGTTGACGTCGAGCAAGGTGTCCTACTTCCTTCGTCTGTCTGTGTTCACCGTGACTGTGTCGGCCGGTGAGAGCCGGTGGCGTGACCCGCCGGGACGCGTGTGCGTCCCGGCGGGCCCGCGAGGTCAGATCTCTTCGATGCTCGAGGCGTTGGGGCGGCGGGACAGGTCGATGCCCAGCTCCTCCGCGGCCCGGTAGACCTCGTCGTCGTTCTCCTTCATGTCGATGGAGACGCCGTCCGAGGACAGCACCTCCACGTTCAGGCAGAGCGACTGCATCTCCTTGAGGAGGACCTTGAACGACTCCGGGATGCCCGAGTCGGGGATGTTCTCGCCCTTGACGATGGCCTCGTACACCTTGACGCGTCCGGGGACGTCGTCCGACTTGATGGTCAGGAGCTCCTGCAGCGTGTAGGCGGCGCCGTACGCCTCCAGGGCCCACACCTCCATCTCGCCGAACCGCTGACCGCCGAACTGCGCCTTACCACCGAGCGGCTGCTGGGTGATCATCGAGTACGGGCCGGTCGAGCGCGCGTGGATCTTGTCGTCGACCAGGTGGTGCAGCTTGAGGATGTACATGTAGCCGACCGAGACCGGGTCCGGGAACGGCTCGCCGGAGCGGCCGTCGAACAGCCGCGCCTTGCCCGTCGAGTCGACCATGCGGTCGCCGTCGCGGTTCGGCGTGGTGACGTCGAGCAGGCCCGTCAGCACGTTCTCCGGCACACCGTCGAACACGGGCGTCGCGACCGGGTTGCCCGGCTCGTTGCGCACGGCGGCCGGCGGCACGTCCTTGACCCACTCGGCCGAGGCGTCCGCGGCCGAGATGTCCCAGCCCTGCTTGGCGATCCACCCGAGGTGGGTCTCGAGCACCTGACCGACGTTCATGCGGCCGGGCACGCCGAGCGGGTTGAGGACGACGTCGACCGGCGTCCCGTCGGCGAGGAACGGCATGTCCTCGACCGGCAGGATCTTGGAGATGACGCCCTTGTTGCCGTGGCGGCCGGCGAGCTTGTCGCCGTCCGTGATCTTGCGGCGCGCGGCGATGTAGACGCGGACCAGCTCGTTCACGCCGGCGGGCAGCTCGTCGCCGTCCTCACGGTTGAACGTGCGGACCTCGATGACCGTGCCGGACTCGCCGTGGGGCACCTTGAGGGACGTGTCGCGCACCTCGCGGGCCTTCTCGCCGAAGATGGCGCGCAGCAGGCGCTCCTCCGGGGTGAGCTCGGTCTCGCCCTTGGGCGTGACCTTGCCGACCAGGATGTCGCCGGCCGCGACCTCGGCACCGATGCGGATGATCCCGCGCTCGTCGAGGTCCGCGAGGACCTCCTCGGAGACGTTCGGGATGTCCCGCGTGATCTCCTCCGGGCCGAGCTTCGTGTCGCGCGCGTCGACCTCGTGCTCCTCGATGTGGATCGAGGACAGGACGTCGTCCTGCACGAGGCGCTGCGACAGGATGATCGCGTCCTCGTAGTTGTGGCCCTCCCACGACATGAACGCGACCAGGAGGTTGCGGCCGAGCGCGAGCTCGCCCTCGTCCGTGGCCGGTCCGTCGGCCAGCACGGAGCCGACCTCGACGCGGTCGCCCTCGTTCGCCAGCACGCGCTGGTTGTAGGACGTGCCCTGGTTGGAGCGACGGAACTTCGCGATGCGGTACGTCGACGTGGTCGCGTCGTCGTTGCTCACGGTCACGAGGTCCGCCGAGACCTCGGTGACGACACCGGGCTTCGTGGCGACGATGACGTCGCCCGCGTCGACCGCGGCGCGCCGCTCCATGCCCGTGCCGACGAGCGGCGCCTCGGACCGCACCAGCGGCACGGCCTGCCGCTGCATGTTGGCGCCCATGAGCGCGCGGTTCGCGTCGTCGTGCTCGAGGAACGGGATCATCGCGGTCGCGACCGACACCATCTGGCGCGGCGAGACGTCCATGTAGTCCACGTCGGTGCCCGGGACGTCGATGGCCTCGCCGCCCTTGGTGCGCACGAGCACCATCTCCTCGGCGAACTGGCCGTTCTCCTTGAGCGCGGCGTTCGCCTGGGCGATGACGTAGCGGTCCTCGTCGTCCGCGGTGAGGTAGTGCACCTCGTCCGTGACGCGACCGTTGGTGACCTTGCGGTACGGCGTCTCGACGAACCCGAAGGCGTTGATCCGGCCGTAGGTCGCGAGCGAGCCGATCAGGCCGATGTTCGGGCCCTCAGGGGTCTCGATCGGGCACATGCGCCCGTAGTGGGACGGGTGGACGTCACGGACCTCCATGCCGGCGCGGTCACGGGACAGACCGCCCGGGCCGAGCGCGGACAGGCGACGCTTGTGCGTCAGTCCGGCCAGCGGGTTGTTCTGGTCCATGAACTGCGACAGCTGCGACGTGCCGAAGAACTCCTTGATCGACGCCACCACGGGGCGGATGTTGATCAGGGTCTGCGGCGTGATCGCCTCGACGTCCTGCGTCGTCATGCGCTCGCGCACGACGCGCTCCATCCGGGACAGGCCGGTGCGGACCTGGTTCTGGATGAGCTCGCCCACCGCACGGATGCGACGGTTGCCGAAGTGGTCGATGTCGTCCGTCTCGACGGGGAGGTCGATCGCCTCGCCGGCACGCGTGCCCGGCAGGGTGGTGATCTCGGCGTGGAGGGCGGCCATGTACTTGACGGTCGCGACGATGTCGGAGACCGACAGGACCGAGTCCGTCAGGGGCGCGTCGATGCCGAGCTTCTTGTTGACCTTGTAGCGGCCGACCTTGGCGAGGTCGTAGCGCTTCGGGTTGAAGTAGAAGTTCTCGAGCAGCGCGCGGCCGGCCTCGATCGTCGGCGGCTCGCCCGGGCGGATCTTGCGGTAGATGTCGAGGAGGGCCTCCTCCTCGGTGTTCACGTGGTCCTTCTCGAGCGTCTCGAGGACGGCCGGGAACTGCGCGAACTCCTCGCGGATCTGCGACTCGGTCAGGCCGAGGGCCTTGAGCAGGACCGTGACCGACTGCTTGCGCTTGCGGTCGACGCGCACGCCGACGGCGTCGCGCTTGTCGATCTCGAACTCGAGCCAGGCGCCGCGCGACGGGATGATCTTCGCCGTGAAGATGTCCTTGTCGGACGTCTTGTCCGCGGTGCGCTCGAAGTACACGCCCGGCGAACGGACGAGCTGCGAGACGACGACGCGCTCGGTGCCGTTGATGATGAAGGTGCCGCGCTCGGTCATCAGCGGGAACTCGCCCATGAAGACCGTCTGGCTCTTGATCTCACCGGTCGTGTAGTTCACGAACTCCGCGGTGACGAACAGCGGCGCCGCGTAGGTGAAGTCCTTCTCCTTGCACTCCTCGGCCGTGTACTTCGGCGGCTCGAAGCGGTGGTCCCGGAAGGACAGCGACATGCTGCCGCCGAAGTCCTCGATCGGGGAGATCTCCTCGAAGATCTCCTCCAGGCCCGACGTCTCCGGCACGTCCTGCCGCCCGGCCTCGACGGCGGCGGCGACACGCTCCTGCCATGCGGCGTTGCCGAGCAGCCAGTCGAAGTTCTCGGTCTGCAGGCCCAGCAGGTCGGGGACCTCGAGGGGCTCGTGGATCTTGGCGAAGGAGATGCGGCGAGATGCAGTGCGGTTCGCGATAGCGTCGGCGTTTGGAGCAGAAGGGGTGCGCGAGGCAGCCAAGAGGGGTCCTTCCCTGCGGATCGAGTGCACGCGCGCAGGTCATGGCCTACCCTCGCGGCCAGGCCGACGACGAGCGATCGGTCCCCGGGCAGAGCTCGGGCACGACGACTGACGCGGGACGGGTTGAGGGGTGCAGGCACAAGCCAGCGCAAAGCGCTAGCGTACTTGACGCTCCTGACAATGTCCACCGAGGTCATCGGACGACTTGACCCGGGGCTCGCGCCCGTGCTGACATCCTCGGCTGCGCTCCGCATGCGACGAGGCCCGCACCCCGAAGGGTGCGGGCCTCGTCGTCGTACGGGTCAGGCTGAGGTCACTTGACGGTGACCGTCGCGCCGGCACCCTCGAGGGCGGCCTTCGCCTTGTCGGCGGCCTCCTTGTTGACGCCCTCCAGGACGGCCTTGGGGGCACCGTCCACGAGGTCCTTGGCCTCCTTGAGGCCGAGGCTCGTGAGCGCGCGCACCTCCTTGATGACCTGGATCTTCTTGTCGCCGGCGGCCTCGAGCACGACGTCGAACTCCGTCTGCTCCTCGACCTCCTCGGCGGCGGCGGCCGCGCCGGCGGCCGGACCGGCCACGGCGACGGGAGCGGCAGCGGTGACCTCGAAGGTCTCCTCGAAGGCCTTCACGAACTCGGAGAGCTCGATGAGCGTGAGCTCCTTGAACGCGTCGAGGAGCTCGTCGGTGGTGAGCTTCGCCATGGTGGCGTGTCCTTCCTGATTGCCCTGCGCCGGCAGGGCCGGTGAGCAGGTGGGGTGGTGTGTCGAGCAGCTGACGTCAGGACCCGGAGGTCAGGCCGCCTGCTCCTCGGTCGCCCGCTTCTCGCGCAGGGCATCGATGGTGCGCACGGCCTGGGCCGTGGGCGCCGTGAACATGTATGCCGCCTGGTACAGCTTGGCCTTGAAGGCGCCGGCTGCCTTGGCGAGCAGGACCTCGCGGGACTCGAGGTCCGCGAGCTTGGTGATGTCCGCAGCGGTCAGGGCGCGTCCGTCGAGGACACCGCCCTTGATGACGAGCTGCGGGTTGGCCTTGGCGAAGTCACGCAGGCCCTTGGCCGCCTCGACCGGGTCACCGGTCACGAAGGCGACGGCCGAGGGGCCCGCGAGCTGGTCGTCGGCGATCTCGACGCCAGCCTGCTTGGCCGCGATGGCGGACAGCGTGTTCTTCACCACGGCGTAGGTTGCGTTGCCGCTGAGCGCGCGACGCAGCTGCTTGAGCTGCGCGACGGTGAGCCCGCGGTACTCGGTCAGCACGACGGCGCTCGAGTCACGGAACTGGTCCGAGAGCTCGGCTACCGCGGCTGCCTTGTCCGGCCTCGCCATGGCAATCCTTCCGGTGGTCGTACCGCAGTCGTCCTGGTCCTGGCCCCGGGAACGAGAAGAGCCCCGCGCAGGCGCGGGGCTCGGGGCGGACACGACGCGGGGCCCGCGTGTCTCCACGCGACCACCGGCACAGACCCGTCAGGGCCGTCCGATCTGAGTCACTCACCTGCGCCGGCCCCCGCTCGTGGCGGGACTTCGGTCCACCACCCACGCTCGCTCTCGCGCGCACGGGCAGCCGACGACCTGCGGTCTTGGGCTCGGTCAGCCTACGTCAGCCCGGCGCCCAGGCCAAATCGCGCCACCGCGGCCTCCCCCGGGGACGACGCAGGGCCCGGCAGCACGCTGCCGGGCCCTGCGTCACGCGAGGATCACGCCTCGTCGGTGTCCTCCACCGTGAGGTTGCGCGTCTTGTTCTGGTCGAGCGGGATGCTCGGGCCCATCGTCGTGGTGACGAACGCCTTGGTGATGTAGCGGCCCTTCGAGGACGCCGGCTTGAGCCGGAGGACCTCGTCGAGCGCCGCGGCGTAGTTCTCGACCAGCGCGACGTCGGAGAACGACGCCTTGCCGATGATGAAGTGCAGGTTCGCGTGCTTGTCCACGCGGAACTCGATCTTGCCGCCCTTGATCTCGGACACGGCCTTGGCCACGTCCATCGTCACGGTGCCGGTCTTCGGGTTCGGCATCAGGCCGCGGGGGCCCAGGACCTTGCCGAGTCGACCGACCTTGCCCATGAGGTCGGGCGTGGCGACGGCGGAGTCGAAGTCGGTGTACCCGGCCGCGACCTTCTCGATGAGCTCGTCGCCGCCGACCTCGTCGGCACCCGCCGCGCGGGCCTGCTCGGCACGCTCACCCGTGGCGAAGACGATCACGCGGGCCGTCTTGCCGGTGCCGTGCGGCAGGTTCACCGTGCCACGGACCATCTGGTCCGCCTTGCGCGGGTCGACGCCGAGGCGGAACGCCACCTCGACCGTCGCGTCGTACTTGGTGGGCGACGTCTGCTGCGCGAGACGGATCGCCTCGAGCGGCGCGTAGAGCCGCTCGCGGTCGATTGTCGCGGCGGCGGCGCGGTACGCCTTGCTGTGCTTGGCCATGGTCTGCTCCTTGCGCAGTCGTGGTCGACGGGCCGCCAAGGGCCCTGCCACTGAGGGTGGTGCGGCGGCCGTGCGGCCGTCGCGTCGTGCGTGGTCGGGAGGCGTCAGCCCTCGACCTTGATGCCCATGGAACGGGCGGTGCCGGCGACGATCTTGGACGCGGCCTCGATGTCGTTGGCGTTGAGGTCCTCGAGCTTGGTCTGGGCGATCTCGCGGACCTGCGCCTGCGTGAGCGTCGCGACCTTGACCGTGTGCGGCGTGGGCGAGCCCTTGGCGACGCCCGCGGCCTTCTTGATCAGCTCAGCGGCCGGCGGCGTCTTCGTGATGAAGGTGAACGAGCGGTCCTCGTACACCGTGATCTCGACCGGGATGACGTTGCCGCGCTGCGACTCGGTCGCCGCGTTGTAGGCCTTGCAGAACTCCATGATGTTGACGCCGTGCTGACCCAGCGCGGGGCCGATCGGCGGCGCCGGCGTCGCAGCACCAGCGTTGATCTGGAGCTTGATGAGGCCGGAGACCTTCTTCTTGGGGGGCATGATGCCTTCCGTTCTTCGTGGGCCGACGCCGTGGGCGATGACCCGGTTGCAGTGCTGGCGGACGTCAGATCTTGGCGACCTGGCCGAACGACAGCTCGACCGGGGTCTCCCGGCCGAAGATGGAGACGAGCACCTTGAGCTTCTGCTGCTCGGCGTTGATCTCGGAGATCGTCGCCGGGAGCGTGTCGAAGGGGCCGTCGGTGACGGTGACGGACTCGCCGACCGTGAAGTCCACCGCGATGGTCGGCGCCGCCGTGGCGGTGCGGGCCTTCTCGGTGGCGGGCGCCAGGGACGGCGCGAGCATCGAGTAGACCTCGTCGAGGGTCAGCGGGACCGGCTGGTGCGTGTGGCCGACGAAGCCGGTGACACCGGGCGTGTGGCGCACGGCGCCCCACGACTCGTCCGTGAGGTCCATCCGCACGAGCACGTAGCCGGGGATCCGGACGCGGCGCACGGTCTTGCGCTGCGCGTTCTTGATCTCCACGACCTCCTCCATGGGGACCTCCACCTGGTGGATGTAGTCCTCCATGTTCAGGCTCTGGGTGCGGTTCTCCAGGTTGGCCTTCACGCGGTTCTCGTAGCCCGCGTAGGAGTGGATGACGTACCAGTCGCCGGGCTGGCGCCGCAGCTCGGCCTTGAACGCGGCGACGGGGTCGACGTCCTCGTCGTCGTCGGCGTCGGACGCCTCCTCGGCGGCGGGCTCGTCGGTCTCGACGGGCTCGTCAGCCCCGTCCTGCGACTCGGTCTCGTCGGCGTCGACGGTCTCGTCGGCCTCGACCGGCTCGTCCGCGGACAGGGCGAGCTCGTCACCGTCGGGCGCGTCGACCACGACGGTCTCGTCCTGCTCGGTGGGCTCCAGCGACTCCTGCGACACGGGGTGAACCTGCTTTCTGCTGCCTGTCTGCGAACGTGCTGACTGTCCTGCTGCTGCCTGGTCCGTACGCCTGCCTCGGTCCTGCTGCGCGGCCCTCGTCGCCGTCGGCGGCCTCAGCCGCCGAACACCCAGCCGACCAGCGTGCCCACGCCCAGGTCGACCAGCGTCACGAACGCCATGACGACCGCGACGAAGACCAGGACGACGGCGGTGTAGCGCAGCAGCTCGGCACGGGTGGGCCGGACGACCTTCTTCAGCTCCGCGACGACCTGACGGACGAAGAGCGCGATGCGTGCGAACAGGCCGCGGCGCTCCTGGTCGCGTCCGCGCGGCGGACGCGAGGTGCCGCCGCCGGTGCCCTCGGCACCGGACGCGGCCGCGCGTGCGGATTCGCTCACAGTCAGTTCCCTACGTCTGGTCCCCCGGGAGGCCCGGAGGGCTGCCGTCACGGCCGCCGGATCACGCAGGGCAGGCGGGACTCGAACCCACAACCGCCGGTTTTGGAGACCGGTGCGCTACCAATTGCGCCACTGCCCTTCAGCTGGCCGACGACGCCCGGGACGTCCCGGGGCGCGGGACAGCCTGGCGGACGTCAACCACCAGCGGTCGAGTGTACGTGGTCCGCGGGGATGGGTCGAACCCGCCCGGTCGTCGGACGCCCGCACCCCCCGCGAAGGCCTCTGCCAGAATGGGCTGGTGAGCCAGACGCCTGCCGCCCCGTCCAGTTCCAGCCCGAGCACCGCGCGTCGCATCGCGACGCGGGTCGGCGCGATCGCGGAGTCCGCGACGCTCGCCGTCGACGCCAAGGCCAAGGCCCTCAAGGCGGCCGGCCGGCCGGTCATCGGCTTCGGCGCCGGTGAGCCGGACTTCCCGACACCGGACTACATCGTCGAGGCCGCCGTCGCCGCGGCCCGCGTCCCGGCCAACCACCGGTACACGCCGGCCGCGGGCCTGCCCGAGCTGCGCGAGGCGATCGCCGCCAAGACGCTGCGGGACTCCGGCTACGAGGTCTCCCCCGGCCAGGTGCTCGTCACCAACGGCGGCAAGCAGGCCGTGTTCCAGGCGTTCGCAACTGTCGTCGACGTCGGCGACGAGGTGCTGCTGCCCGCGCCCTACTGGACCACCTACCCGGAGGCGATCCGCCTCGCGGGCGGCGTCCCCGTCGAGGTCTTCGCGGGCGAGGACCAGGACTACCTCGTCACCGTCGAGCAGCTCGAGGCGGCGCGCACCGAGCGCACCAAGGCCCTGCTGTTCTGCTCGCCGTCCAACCCCACGGGCGCCGTGTACTCCCCCGAGCAGACCGCCGAGATCGGGCGGTGGGCGCTCGAGCACGGCATCTGGGTCATCACGGACGAGATCTACGAGCACCTCGTCTACGACGACGCCGTCTTCACGCCGATCGTGCGCGCGGTCCCGGAGCTCGCCGACACGACGATCGTGCTCAACGGCGTCGCGAAGACGTACGCGATGACCGGCTGGCGCGTGGGCTGGATGATCTCCCCGCCCGACGTCACGAAGGCCGCGACGAACCTGCAGTCGCACCTGTCCTCGAACGTCGCCAACGTCTCGCAGCGCGCCGCGATCGCGGCGCTGACGGGCGACCTGTCGGCCGTCGACGCGATGCGCACGGCGTTCGACCGGCGACGCAGGACCATGGTCGAGATGCTCTCGGCCATCGACGGCGTCGTGTGCCCGACGCCCAAGGGCGCCTTCTACGCCTACCCGAGCGTGCGCGGCGTGCTCGGGCGGACGATCCGCGGCGTCACGCCGACGACGTCGGCCGAGCTGGCGACGCTGATCCTCGAGCAGGCGGAGGTCGCCGTCGTGCCCGGCGAGGCCTTCGGTCCGAGCGGCTACGTGCGGCTGTCCTACGCCCTGGGCGACGACGACCTCGCCGAGGGCGTCGGACGGATCCAGGCGCTGCTGGCCGAGGCGGAGTGAGGCGGTCCGTCACGCGTCCGTGCTGACCGGCTGACCCGGGGGTCCACCGCTCGGTGGACCCCCGGTCCCGTCTCCCGGGGCTCATGCCCGTGCGGGTGCGCGCGGGAGGCTGGGGCCATGACGAACGCACCCGCGGTCCTGGTCCGGGACCTGCACAAGCACTACGGCGCCAAGCGCGCCGTCGACGGCCTGGACCTCGAGGTCCACGCCGGCGAGATCTTCGCCGTGCTCGGACCCAACGGAGCCGGCAAGACCACCACCATCGAGATCCTCGAGGGCTTCCGCGACCGCGACCGCGGCGAGGTGGCCGTCCTGGGCGTCGACCCGCAGCACGCCGACCGGGCGTGGCGCAGCCGGGTGGGCATCGTGCTCCAGAGCGGCGACGACCGGGCCGAGCTCACGGTCCGCGAGCTCGTGCGCCACTTCGCGACGTTCTACCCCCGTCCCCGCGACCCGGAGCAGCTGATCGAGGCCGTCGGCCTCACGGCGAAGGCCGGCACGCGCGTGCGCCAGCTGTCCGGCGGGCAGCGGCGCCGCCTCGACGTCGCGCTCGGCATCGTGGGGCGGCCCGAGCTGCTCTTCCTCGACGAGCCGACGACGGGGTTCGACCCCGAGGCCCGCCGGTCCTTCTGGGACCTGCTGCTCGGCCTGCGGGACGAGGGCACCACGATCCTGCTCACCACCCACTACCTCGACGAGGCCGAGCACCTGGCCGACCGCGTCGCCGTCGTCCGCGACGGGCGCGTGGTGGCGCTGGACGCGCCCGCCGCGCTCGGAGGGCGGGCCACGCACGAGGCGCTCGTGCGGTGGCGCGAGGACGGGGTCGTCCAGGAGCACCGGACGGCGACCCCGACGGCGCTCGTGGCCGAGCTGTCGCGCCGCTTCGCACCGGGCGAGGTCCCGGCGCTGGAGATCCTGCGTCCCACCCTCGAGGACGTGTACCTCGAGATGGTCGGCGAGGGCTCGCGCCTCGCCCCCACGCCCAGCCGTCCCGCCGACCTCGAGGAGGCCGTGCGATGAGCACCGCCGCGTCCACCACCGCGCCCGCCCGACCCGCGCACGGAACCCTGCCCTCTCCCCTGCGGCTCGCCGTCGGGCGCACCGGGCTCGAGCTCAAGGAGTTCTTCCGCGAGCGCGACGCGGTGGTCTTCATCTTCGCCTACCCGATCCTCATGATGGCGATCTTCGCGACCGTCTTCGACGGGCAGGTCCAGTCGGACGGCACGATCTCCGTGGAGTTCGCGCAGTACTTCCTGCCCGGCATCCTCGCGACCGGCATCATGCTGTCGAGCTTCCAGACCATCGCGATCGACCTCGCGGTGCAGCGCGACACCGGCGCGCTCAAGCGCCTGCGTGGCACGCCACTGCCCCCGGTCTCCTTCTTCCTGGGGAAGGTCGGGCAGGTCCTGGTCAACACGGCCGTGCAGGTCGGGCTGCTGCTCACGCTCGCGTTCGTGGTCTACGACGTGCCGGTGCCGGACGCCTCGCACTGGGCCACCTTCGCGTGGGTCCTCGTCCTGGGCACCGCCACGGGCACGATCTGCGGCGTCGGGTTCTCCTCGCTGCCCCGCACGGGCAAGTCGGCGAGCGCGGTCGTGACGCCGGTCGTCCTGGTGCTGCAGTTCATCTCCGGCGTCTTCTTCCCGTTCTACTCGCTGCCCGAGTGGATGCAGAGCCTCGCCTCGGTCTTCCCGCTCAAGTGGATGGCCCAGGGCATGCGCGCGGCCTTCCTGCCCGACGGCGCGGCCTCGCTCGAACCGGCGGGGTCGTGGGAGCTGGGCACGACAGCTGCCATCCTGTGCGCATGGCTCCTGCTCGGACTGGTCGTCGGTGTGCGCACGTTCCGTTGGCGCAGGCGTGACGACGGCTGAGCGGGCGCCCGGCACCGCGGAGCGCGCGGCCTTCTGGGGCCGCGCGCTGCGCGGCTGGGACGCGGCGTTCTACGCGATGATGGCGATCGCCGCCGCCGCCGTCGTCACCGGGTCCGGAACGGGCCGGAGCGTGGGGTGGCCGCTCGCACTCATGGCGGCCCTGGTCGCCGCCTACCTGCTGCTCGGCCGGCGCGCCGCCCGGGGCGGCGACCACCGGCTCGCCCTGACCTACCTCGGGGTCCTCGTCGCCCTGACCTCGGCGATCGTGCTGGTCAACACGATCGGCACGATCCTGCTGTTCATCGCCTACAGCCAGATCTGGTTCTTCGCGGACTCGCGCCGCCTCGGCGTCGTCTTCTCGGTCCTCCTGACGATCGGGGTCTTCGGCGCGCTCGTCCTGACCGTCGGCCCCGGCGGGGCGGAGCTCGCGAGCGCCGTGGCCCAGGGCGCGATCGCGCTGGCGTTCGCCGTCCTGCTCGGGCTCTGGATCACCGCGATGGCCGAGCAGAGCGAGGAGCGGGCGGAGCTCATCGAGCGGCTCGAGGCGGCGCAGGCGGAGCTCGGGCGCTCGCACCACGCCGCCGGGGTCGCGGCCGAGCGCGAGCGCATGGCGCGCGAGATCCACGACACGCTCGCCCAGGGGTTCACGAGCATCGTCATGCTGGCCCAGACGGCGACGGCCGACCTGCGGCGCGAGCGGCCGGACCAGGCCGCGGAGCGCATCGCACTGGTGGAGCGCACGGCGCGCGAGAACCTGGCGGAGGCGCGCGCGCTGGTCGCGGCGTTCGCCCCGGTCGGGCTGGACGGCTCGACGCTGGCCGAGGCACTGGGACGCCTCGCGCGACGCTTCACGCAGGAGACGGGAGTGCGCGTCGAGGTGGTCCTGGAGGGCTCCACGCCGCTGGGGCGCGACCACGAGGTGATCCTCCTGCGCGCCGCGCAGGAGGCCCTGGCCAACGTCCGTCGCCACGCGGACGCGCGCCAGGTCCAGCTGGTCCTCGCCGCGGGCCCGCTCGGCGCGCAGGACGGCAGCGCCGTCCACCTGGAGGTGGTCGACGACGGCCGGGGCATCGACCCGGACGCCGCCGAGGGCTTCGGCCTGCGCGGGATGCGCGACCGCGTGACGTCCGGCGGGGGCGAGGTCGCCGTCGTGCCGCGCGACGGCGGTGGGACGCGACTGCGCGTGACCCTGCCGGTCGGTCCCGTCGGTCCCGCCGGTGACAGCGACGGCGTGGCCACGGACCTGCGCGCGGCCGACGGCGGGGCGGCGTCGTGAGCGGCCCCGCGGGCGCGGGCGACGGGGCGGGCGTCGTGCGGGTGCTCGTGGCCGACGACCACCCCGTCGTGCGGGCCGGCATCGTCGGCCTGCTCGCGGGCGAGCCCGACCTCGTCGTCGTCGGCGAGGCCGGCGACGGCGCGCAGGCCGTGGCCCTCACGGCCGAGCTGCGGCCCGACGTCGTCCTCATGGACCTGCGGATGCCCGTGCTCGACGGGGCCGGCGCGACGGCGCAGGTCCTCGCCGCCCAGCCGGGCGTGCACGTGGTGGTGCTGACGACCTACGAGACCGACACCGACATCCTGCGCGCGGTCGAGGCGGGCGCGACCGGGTACCTGCTCAAGGACGCGCCGCGCGACGACCTGGTCGACGGGGTCCGCATGGCGGCCCGGGGCCAGACGGTGCTCGCGCCGTCGGTGGCGCGGCGGCTCGTGACCCAGGTCCGCCGCCCGGACGAGCGGCTCACCGCGCGCGAGCTCGAGGTGCTGGCCGGCGTCGCGCGCGGCGGGACCAACGCGCAGATCGGCAGCGAGCTGTTCATCGCCGAGGCGACCGTCAAGACCCACCTGCTGCGGATCTTCGCCAAGCTCGGGGTCGACGACCGGACGCACGCCGTGACCGTGGCGCTCGCGCGGGGCATCCTGCGCCAGCCCTGACGGCCCGGGTGGGCCGTCAGGTCGAGGGTCCCGGCGCCTGGCAGACTGTCGAGGTGCGTGACCTGGCGAGTCTTCCCAAGGCCCACCTGCACCTGCACTTCACCGGGTCCATGCGCCCGAGCACCCTGACCGCGCTGGCCGCGGCCCGCGGCGTCCGTCTCCCCGCCGCGCTCGCCGAGGCCACGACGCAGGTGACGAGGCCCCCGGCGGACGAGCGGGGCTGGTTCCGCTTCCAGCGCCTGTACGACGCCGCCCGCGCGTGCGTCAGGTCCGAGGCGGACATGCGGCGCATCGTCGCCGAGGCCGCGCAGGACGACGCGGCCGAGGGCTCGGGGCGCCTCGAGATCCAGGTGGACCCGACGTCGTACGCGCCGTTCACCGGCGGCATCACGCCCGCGCTCGAGATCGTGCTCGACGAGGCGCGGGCCGCGAGCGCGCGGACGGGCGTGGAGGTCGGCGTCGTCGTCGCCTCGTCACGCGTGCGCCATCCGCTCGAGGCGCGGACCCTCGCGCGACTCGCCGCGCGCTACGCCGGCGACGGTCCGGGCCAGGTGGTCGGCTTCGGGCTGAGCAACGACGAACGGCGCGGGAGCACCCCGGACTGGGCCCCGGCGTTCACGATCGCGCGCCGCGCCGGCCTCGCGTCGGTGCCCCACGGCGGCGAGCTGCTGGGGGCGGGGCACGTCGCGCAGGTGCTGGACCACCTCGCCCCCGACCGTCTGGGGCACGGCGTCCGCGCGGCCGAGGACCGGCACGTGCTCGAGGAGGTCGTGCGCCGCGGCGTCGCGCTCGAGCTCTGCCCCGCCTCGAACGTCTCGCTCGGGGTCTTCGCCGAGGACCACCAGGTGCCGCTGCGCACGCTGACGGACGCGGGCGCGACGCTGGCGCTCGGGGCCGACGACCCGCTCCTGTTCGGGTCGCGGCTCGTCGACCAGTACGAGGTCGCCCGCACCGTGCACGGGTTCGACGACGCGGCGCTCGCCGAGCTCGCGCGCGGGTCGGTCCGGGCGTCCCGCGCCGGGGAGACGACGCGCGCGCGACTGCTGGCCGGGATCGACGCGTGGCTCGCCGTTCCGGAGGCTTGACCGGTTCGACGCCCTGGTGCAATGTATCAATCCATTGATTCATTGCGAGGAGGCGCCGTGTCCCGGACCGGCCAGGTCGAGCTGTTCGTCCCGCCCCTCTACGACCTCCTCTGGGCGGTCGTGGGCTTCGGCACCCCCCTCGCGCTCGTCGCGGCGATCGTGGTCGTCGCCCTGCGCGGCGGGCGCGGGCGGTCGGGCGGGATCAGCCGTACCGCATCCGTCGCCCGTCGGCACGCCGTCGGGGTGCACCTCGCAGCCTGGGTGGCAGCCCTCGTGGCCCTGCCCCTCATGGGCTACGGCGGCCTCCCCGGCCCACCCGAGGCGGTCCGCGCGTACGCGACGGCCCTGGGCGGCTCGAGCTCCTTCGACAGCGGGTCCCTCGTCGCCCTCGTACCCGCAGGGGTCGGGCTCGCCTTCCTCCTCGTGCACGCGGTCGGCGAGCTCACGTGGCCCCGACCGACGGGCACCGTGCGGCGCGCGACCCTTCGACCCCGCCGCGTGGTCGACGTGGCGCCCGCGGGCGCCCGGCGGGTCACCTGGGCATGGGGCGCGGTGCTGTTCGTGGTGCTCCTGGCCTGCGGGCTCACGGCCGAGCCCGACGGACGATCGCTCGGGCGCACCTCCGGGGCCTGGGTCGTCAGCCACTCCCCCTTCCCCGGGTGGCACTACGGGGTCTCGCTCCTCGCAGCCGCGGCGCTCGTCCTCGGGGCGCAGGAGGGCGTGCTGCGGCTCATCACCCGGCGACCGGCGGTCGCCGACGCCGCGGAGGCGTGGGACCTCGGCCTGCGCCGCCTCAGCGCACACCGGGTGCTGCGCGGCACGCAGCTGGTCCTCGGCTGCACGGTCGGCGCCGTGCTCGTGGTCGCGGGCACGAGCGTCCGGGCGGTCGGCGACGACCACGCTCCCGGTGCGGCGGCCGGCGGCAGCACCGCCTACGTGCTGGGCGGCACCGCCCTGGTGGTCCTGGGCCTGGCCTCGCTCCTGGTCGCGATGGCGCTCACGCTCCGGCAGGGCGACGCGGTCGCCGCGCCCGCGGTCGACGCGGACGACGCCCTCCACGACGCAGCGCGATGAGCCTGCGCATTGAGGTCGACCTGGCCTCCGGCGTGCCGCCGTACGAGCAGATCCGGCTCCAGGTGCTGGCGCACGTCTCCGCCCGGAGGCTGCGCGCGGGCGACCGGCTGCCGACGATCCGCGCGCTCGCGACCGACCTCGGCGTCGCGTCCGGCACGGTGGCGCGCGCCTACCGCGAGCTCGAGGCGGCCGGCGTCGTCACGACGCGGCGGCGCGTGGGCACCGTCGTCACCGACGTCACGCCGTCGGGCGACGCAGGTCTGCGGGACGCGGCGCGCCGCCTGGTGGAGGAGGCGCGATCGGCGGGGCTCGACGACGACGCCGTCCTGGGCCTGGTCCGTGGCGCGCTGCTCGGCGGTCGTGACGACACGCGGCCCACGGAGGGGGCTCGTCACAGGGAATGAGCCCTTGTCCGTCGTGTCTGGATCCGGTAGCATTCGAACAGACGTTCGAGTGATCCGGAGGCGGGCATGGCGGTGCTGGCGGCGGTGGAGCCCTTCGGGGTCGCCGCGCCGGCGCGCGTGGTGACGGACGTGCGCGGGCTCGTGGAGCGGGTCAAGGCGGTCGGTGGTGCGGCGGGTGACTGGTCGGCGCTGGAGCGGCGTGAGGTGCTGGCGGCGCTGGACGCAGCGGTCGGTGCGCTGACGGTGGTGCGGGGCGAGGTGCTGCTCGCCGAGCGGGACAGCGGGACGTGGCGGGCGTCGGGTGATCCGAGCTTCGAGGCGTGGCGGGGTCGCACGTCGCGGTCGGGGGCGCGGGCGGTGCTGACCCAGGTCCGCCAGGCCGACGCCGCCACCCGCTTGCCTCAGTTCGGGGACGCCGCCCGCGAGGGCGCGGTCACCGTGGACCACATGGAGGCGCTCGGCCGCGTGGTCGCCGGCGCGTCGGGGGCGGTCAAGGACGCCTTGGCTTCTCCGGAGCGGCAGGCGCAGCTGGTGGAGACCGCGCGGCGGGTCGATGCGGGGACCTTCGCCCGGGCAGTGGCGCAGCTCGCCGCCGAGGTCGACCCGCTCGCCCACGAGCGCGGGCACCAGGCGCAACGTGCGGCACGGTTCCTGACCCTGGCCGACACCCCCGAGGGCACCCGCATCAAGGGGCTCGTCGACCGCATGGCCGGGCACCGGCTGCGGTTGGCGCTGGAGGCGGTGTCGCCGCGACCCGGCAAGGACGACGACCGCTCCCACGAGCAACGCCGCGCCGACGCCCTGGACACCATCGCCGAGAAGATCCTGGCCCTGCCCGAGACCGGCAGCGGCGCCGCGGTGCGACCCCACGTGTCCTTCCTCATGGACGCCCAGACCTGGGCAGGCCTGCGCGCACTGCGCGCCGCGGGCAAGCTGGACGCGACCGGCGCGGCTGCGAGCGGCGCGACGGAGCACCTGAACCCCGACACCGCGTCGTTCGCGCCGGTCACCCTGGAGGACGGGACCCCGGTACCGATCAGCGAGGTCGCCCGCGCCCTGTGCGACTGCGACCTGACCCGCGTGGTCATGGACGCCGACACGATGCCCCTGGACATCGGACGCACCCAACGCACCTACACCGGCGTCCAACGCCGCGCCGTCATCGCCCGGGACCGCGGATGCTCGTGGCCCGACTGCGGCGCCGAAGCCCGCTGGGGCGAGGTCCACCACATCCGCTGGTGGGAACGCGACAACGGACCCACCTCGCTCACCAACGGCGTGCTCCTGTGCGTCTTCCACCACCACGAGGTCCACCGACGCGACCTGACCATCACCCGACAACCCGGACCAGGACGCCGACCCCGGTACACCTTCCGTGACCAGCGCGGGCGACCCGTCGCCGTGCCGGGAGATGCTCGGGCGAGCCTCGATCCGGCTCGCGCGGCCGAGCCGAGCGGTGCGGCCGGTCCCAGTCGTGGCGACGAGGCGGGTGAGATAGCGAGGGCCTCGGCGACACGGGAAGGCGGCGTACCGCCCGACCTCTTCGCCCTCGGGTGAGCGAGACCCGGAAGGTCAGAGCGAGCAGCCGACGAGCACCGGCTCGGGCTCGAGCTCGATGCCGAAGCGGTCACGCACGCCGTCGCGCACCTCGCGCGCGAGGGCGAGGAGCTGCGCCGTCGTGCCGTCGCCGCGGTGCGTGAGGGCCAGGGGGTGCTTGGTGGACAGGCCCACCGGACCGGGGAGGCCGAAGCCCTTGCCGAAGCCCGAGTGCTCGATCAGCCACGCGGCGCTCGTCTTGACGAGCGTCTCGTCGACCGCGCCGAGGCTCGGGCCCGTCGTGGCCTCCGGCCGGGACGAGCGCACGGCGAACCGCGGGGCGCCGGCCGGCAGCGCGTCCGCGACCTCAGCGGTCACGACCGGGTTGGTGAAGAACGATCCGGCGCTCCACGTGTCGGGGTCCGCCGCGTCGAGCACCATGCCCTTGCCGGCACGCAGCTCGAGGACGGCGGCGCGGACGTCCGCCGACGGCGCCCGCTGCCCGACCTCGATACCGAGCCGCCGCGCGAGCTCCGGGTAGGCCACAGGCGCCGACAGGGTGCCGAGGCGCAGCTGGAAGCCGACGTCGAGCACGACGTAGCGCGGCGTGGGCGCGAAGGCGGAGGGGCCGCCGTCGTCGGCGCGCAGCGAGCGCTTGAGCACCGACGTGCGGTACCCGAGCTCGAGGTCCACGGGCGCCATGGTGCGCACGCGCCCCCGCTCGCGGTCCCACACGCGCACGGTCGAGAGCGCGCCCCCGACGTCCTGCCCGTAGGCGCCCACGTTCTGCACGGGCGTCGCCCCGGCGGAGCCCGGGATGCCCGCGAGCGCCTCCACGCCGACCCAGCCCTCCGCGACGGCGCGGTCGACGACGTCGACCCACGGCGTCCCCGCCGGGACGCGGACGCTGGCACCGCCGCACGTGTCCGCGCTCTCGACGACCACGCCCGTGCGGACGTCGCGCACGACGACGCCGGGGAAGCCGGCGTCGGCCACGACCAGGTTGGAGCCGCCGCCGAGCACGAGGAGCGGCTCGCCGGCGGCATCGGCCTCGCGCACGACCGCCACGAGGTCCGCCTCGGACGACGTCTCGACGTAGCGGCCGACGGGACCGCCGAGGCGCAGCGTGGTCAGGGAGGCGAGCGAGGGCCCCGCGAGGGCAGCGGGCACGACGGTGGTCACCGATCCAGGCTAGCCCCGGCTCCCGCCGCGCCGGCGCCCGCCGGCAGCGGACGGGCGGCGGGAAGCGCCAGCAGCCCGATGACGACCGGGACGGCGATCGCGAGGAGGGCCTGCCGGTAGCCGACGTGCTGGGCCAGGAGCCCGAGCAGCGGCGGTCCGACGAAGAACGCCGAGTAGCCGATCGTCGCGACCACGGCGACGCGCGGGGCGGCGCGGCGCGGGTCGTCGGAGGCGGCGCTCATGCCGACGGGGAAGCCCAGGGCCGCGCCCATCCCCCACAGCACGACGCCGACCAGCGCGACGGCGAGGCTGGGGACAAGGCCGAAGATCAGCAGCCCGACGAGAGAGAGGCCCGCGGAGAGCCGGAGCACCAGCAGGCGGCCACAGCGGTCGAGCAGCCCCGTGCCCAGCAACCGCATCGCCGTCATCGCGGTGACGAAGATGCCGAACCCGAGCGCGCCGGTCGCGTGGCTGGTGCCGAACCCGTCCACCACGGCGAGGCTGATCCAGTCGTTGGCGGCGCCCTCCGTGAGGGCGGCCGCGAGGACGACGAGTCCGATGAGCAGCGTCCGCGGCTCGCCCCAGGCGCCGAGGCGGCTGCGGCGCGCGACGGGAGCCCCGTCGGGCACCGGCTCGTCCGTGGGCGCGTCGTGGGTGCCCTCGGGCAGCAGGTGGCGGGCGCAGACGACGATGCCGACCCAGCTCAGCACGAGCACGACGCCCAGGTGCGCCACCACCGGTGCGTGCAGCCACGCGGCGACGGCCCCCACGCCGGCACCGGCCATGGTGCCGAAGGAGAAGCCCGCGTGGAAGCGCGGCATGATCGTGCGCCCAAGCCGCTGCTCGACGGCGGCACCCTCGAGGTTCATCGCCGCGTCCCAGACCCCGGTGCCGACACCGCAGAGGACGAGCGACGGCACCACGAGCCACAGGGAGCCCAGCGCGACGCCCGTCGCCGCGAGGAGCAGGCCCGCCACGTTGACCGTGGCGAAGGCAATGATCGTGCGTCGCGCACCCAGGCGCTGCACCACGAGCCCGGACAGCGGCAGCGAGCAGAGGGAGCCGATCGAGCCCACGAGCAGCAGCAGACCGAGCTGCTCGGGCTCGAGGCCCAGCTCGTCACGCACCGCGGGCAGCCGCGCCGCCCAGCTCGCGAAGTTGAAGCCGTTGAGCAGGAAGGTGATGAACACGGCGGTCGACGCCGCGCGCACCACGGCCGCGCTCGGCGTGGCCGCGGCCGGCGCCGTCATCGGGCGGCCGCCACGAGGTCGCGCTGCCCGACGGGCACGGCCGGAGCGGCGGCCCCCCCGAGCGCGC
>NZ_JACEXH010000041.1:0-20605 GCF_014525465.1 Actinotalea sp. JY-7885
GGACGCCGAGGAGTGCGGACGGCGGGGTGTCGCGCGGAGCGTCGCGGCCCTGGCCCTCGCGGCCGCCGTGCGCCGTGACGACACGGAGCTGGCGCGGGAAGCCCGCGCGGTGCAGGCGCGCATCGGGGCGCGCAGCCGGCGCGCCGGCCTCTCCGGAGCTCACCACCTGACGGTCAGGGAGTCGCAGATCGCCGCCCTGGTCACCCAGGGGCTCGACAACCACGAGGTGGCGAGGGCGCTGCACCTCTCGGTTCGCACGGTCGAGGGCCACGTCTCGCGCATCTACGCCAAGCTCGGCGTCGCGAGCCGGTCCGAGCTCGCCGCCCTCCTCGGCTGACACGCAGGCCGCGCCCGGCCCACCTCACCCGTTCGGGCTAACGGGTGCGTGCGATCCCGGCTCGACGCGGTGGGAACACAGGTGTGACGGCGATGAAACAGGTGTAGTGCCCCATATCGGACAGAACGCCACGCCCCCTAACGTCGGAGCACGACGTCATGCAGGTCGACGCGGACCGACGTACCGCCCCCGACGGGAGGACAGACCCCATGCCGCTCGACTCCTTCTTCACCGATCTGAGGATCGGTGAGATCTCCGCCGAACAGCTCTGGGCTGCGTTCCCGCTCGCCGCTGCCGGCATCGTCGTGTGGAGCCTGTGGCTCTACCGCGTGATCCTGTCGCGCCGTGCCAGCCCGGTCGTCAACGACTTCCGCACCACGACCTCGGTCGTCGTCCCGTCCTTCCACGAGGACCCGGACATCCTCATGCGCTGCTTGCACAGCTGGCTGTCGCAGGAGCCCACCGAGGTCATCATCGTGCTCGACCTCGCCGACACCGAGGCGCAGCAGCGGATCGTGGCGCTCGGGGACCCCCGGGTCCGCGCCGTGATGTTCCGGCACGCAGGCAAGCGGTCGGCCCTCGGCGTCGGGATGCGTCTGGCCACCAGCGAGCTGCTCGTCCTCGTGGACTCGGACACCTCATGGCGCCCCGGCCTGCTCGAGGCCGTCCAGATGCCGTTCGTGGACCCCGGCGTGGGCGGGGTCAGCACCCAGCAGAACGTCTACGAGCGCGGCTCGAGCGTGTGGCGCCGCATCGCCGACTGGCTGGTCGACCTGCGCTACTACGACTACGTCCCGGCGATGGGCGCCGCCGGCGCCGTCGCCTGCCTGTCCGGGCGCACGGCGGCCTACCGCCGCGCGGCCGTCGAGCCCGTGATCGCGAACCTCGAGGACGAGTTCTTCCTCGGCCGACGGTGCATCGCCGGTGACGACGGGCGCCTGACGTGGCTCGTCCTGGCGTCCGGGTACACGACGGTGCACCAGTCGACAGCACGGGCGCTGTCCATGTTCCCCGCGTCGTTCCGGGCCTTCGTCAAGCAGCGCGTCCGGTGGAGCCGGAACTCCTACCGCTGCTACCTGACGGCGATCTACAAGGGGTGGTTGTGGCAGGTGCCGTTCGTCACGAAGATCACCGTGCTGCAGATCCTCCTCACCCCGGTCACGATGGGCCTGACGCTCGGCTACCTGGTCTTCGCCCGCCTCGAGGCGACGCCCGTGAGCATCGCTCTCGCCGTGGGCTGGGTGCTGCTCGGCCGCGGTATCCGCGGCTGGTCGCACCTGAGGAAGCACCCCGGGGAGATCCTCCTGCTGCCGCTCCTCGCGCTGATCGTGATCATGGTGGCGTTGCCGATCAAGCTCTACGCCTTCGTCACCATGAACAAGCAGGGCTGGCTGACCCGGCACGCCGACCAGATGGGCGGCGACGGCCAGACGGCGAGCACGATGCGCCGCGAGGCGTCCGTCCTGCAGGCCCCCGCCGTTCCCGTGACGGCTCGCGAGGCGGAGAAGGTCCCCGCATGAGCCGCCGCCGCGTGCCCCGGCCCTCGTCACGACCCGCCTGTCGCGCCGCGACCGTCGTCGCGCTCGCCGTCGCGCTCGCCTGCACCGCCGCGCCGGCCTCCGCGAGCGAGAGCGCGGACCCGGGGGGCGGCGGGTCGCCGGCGGCCGAGGAGTCCGCCCGCGAGGCCGCGACCGACCGCGCCGCGGCGGACGACGACGCCGCGACGGTCCTCGGCTCTGCCTACCCCGGCAACCCGGTGACGGAGCCTTCGCTGGTCGCTGACGAGGAGGACCGGTTGGCGGACGTCCAGACGGTCGGCCGGATGATCCAGTGGGGCAAGCTCCCGGTGTTCGGCGCGTACCGCCTCAGCACCGGCTCGGCCTACACGCTCGTGCTCACCCGGCGCAGCGAGCCGTACACGCTGTCCGACCTCCTGGAGCTCGCACCCCAGACGTTCGTCCGTGAACCGGACGGCGCCTACCTGCTCTCGGAGAACATCGTCGTGCAGCCCGGAGCCCGGCTCGTGATGAGCAACACGGGGCCGCTGACCATCCGGATGGCGAGCGACACGGACCGCTTCGTCTCGATCGTGAACATGGGCGGCGAGCTCGAGATCGTCGGCACGGCCGCGTCCCCCGTCACGCTGACGAGCTGGAACCGCGACTCCGGGACCGAGGACGAGACCACGCAGGACGGCCGCGCGTACGTGCGCTCCGTCGGCGGCAAGGTGACCCTCGAGGGCACCACCTTCAGCCACCTCGGGTTCTGGAGCGGTCGCACGGGCGGGGTCGCCCTGACGGGCGTCGACCGTCCCAGCGAGGGCGCGCTGGAGGAGTACGGACGTGACCTCGGTGACGCGGTCGCCTCCAACAACGCCGCCAGCGGCCTCGACGTCCCCTTCGGGACGGTGCCGGACGCCAACCCGACGGTGGTGGACCCGACCGTGGTGGACCCGGCCGTGGTGGACCCGACCGTGGTGGACCCGGCCGTGCCGCGCGGCGAGGTGCTCCAGGACGCCACCGCCGGGTCCCCGGTCGAGGGCCTGCTGCCCGCGGGCACCTTGCCGGTGCCGTACACGGACGACGAGGACCCGGAGTACAGCTACGTCTCCGCGAAGGTGGAGGACGTGACCTTCGACGGGAACGCCTTCGGCCTCTTCATCTCGAGCGCCAACGGCGTCGACATCTCCGGCTCGACCATCACCGGGAGCCTCGTGGACGGCCTGACGATGCACCGGTACGTGGTCAACGCGGCCGTCACCGACACGGTCTCGGAGGACAACGCCGGCCACGGGTTCGTGCTCGCCCGCGCGACCACCGGCATCGTGCTGAGCGAGGTCTCCGCGCGCCGCAACAGCGGCAGTGGGATCGTCATCCGCGGCAGCGCCCTGGCGAACGGGCCGAGCGCGACCGGGATGCCGGTGGGCGACTACGGCAACAACTCCGTGAGCAACAGCAGCGCCGACGAGAACGCCCGGTACGGGATCGAGATCATCGGCGGCCGGAACATCAGCCTGAACTCCAACGACGTGACGGCGAACGACATGGGGATCGTCGTCCGCGAGGGCGCCTCCGACATCACGCTCGTCGGCAACCACTTCGAGGACAACGTCCGGCACGCCGTGGCCCTGCGTGACGCTGCCACGGACGTCGAGATTACCGGCAACATCATCTCGGACAGCCCGACCGGGGTGTACGTCCGGGACTCCTCCGCCACCGTCGTGCGGAACACCTTGGACGGTCTGACGAACCACGCCGTGACCGCCATCGGCCTCACACCGGGGACGCTCGTCGAGGCGAACACCGTCTCGGGGCGTGGCCCCAGCGCGGTGGACGTCAAGCGCGCCGAGGGTGCGACCGTGGGCGAGAACGACCTGTCCGACTGGGAGAGCACGAAGCCCTTCTGGACCGCCGTGCGCAACACGCTGCAGCCGCTGACCCTCATGTGGCTCGCGCTGGGGCTCATCGTCATCAGCACCGCGGTCAAGGGGGCTCGCCAACGGCGCGAACGGCGCCACCCCTACCAGGAGCAGGCCAAGATGGCCGACCTCGTCGAGGCACCCGTGGACCTCGGCAGGGCCGAGGACCCGCCGGGCGACGGCGGGAAGCACGCGCGCGGCGGGCGCGAGCTCGTCGATGCCGAGCGGGGCGGACAGTGACCCGGGGCCGCGCGCTGCGGCTGCTCGCGGGGTCGCTCGTGGTCCTGGCAGCGGGCTGCACCTCCCCGGCACCCGAGCCGCCGCCGTCGGACGACGCACGTCCGGAGGCGACGTCGGCGCCGATCGAGCCGGAGGAGAGCCCCGGCGGTGCGCCGGTGCTGGGCGAGGAGGGCGAGCCGGTCTCGCCGTCGCCCGAGCCCAGCGACGACGAGGATGACGAGGACGGCGACCGGGGTCGCCGCCGCGGCCCCGAGCTGCTCTCCGAGCCCTCCCCGTTCCCGGAGTGGATGACGAGGCCGAGCCCCGACGACGGGCTGTGCCCGACGCCGACGGTCCGGGTCTCGGACGCGGACGAGCTGCAGGACGCTCTGGACGACGCGGGCCCCGGCACCGTCATCGGTCTGGCGCCCGGCGTCTACATCGGCAAGTTCGTCACGACGGCGTCCGGCACCGCCGACGCGCCGGCGCGTCTGTGCGGGGAGGCGGACGCCGTCCTCGACGGCGACAACCAGCGCGGCGGGTACGTCCTTCACCTGGACGGTGCGCAGCACTGGGTGCTCAGCGGTTTCACCGTGCGCAACGGCCAGAAGGGCGTGATGGCGGACGGCACGACCGGGACCACCATCAGTGGGCTCACCGTCTACGGCATCGGTGACGAGGGGATCCACCTGCGGGCCCACAGCACGGACAACCTGGTCGCGCACAACACGATCAGCGACACCGGTCGGCGCCGGGAGAAGTTCGGCGAAGGCGTCTACGTGGGCACCGCGAACAGCAACTGGTGCCGGATCACCGACTGCGACCCGGACCTGAGCGACCGCAACCAGGTCATCGGCAACGCGGTCTACGCCGGCACGAGCGAGAGCGTCGACATCAAGGAGGGCACGAGCGACGGGCTCGTCGAGGGCAACCAGTTCGACGGCTCGACCATCACCGGCGCGGACTCGTGGGTCGACGTCAAGGGCAACGACTGGACGATCCGGGACAACGTGGGTCACGGGACCCCGATGGACGGCTTCCAGACGCACGACGTCTACGAGGGTTGGGGCGAGCAGAACGAGTTCCTCGACAACGAGGGCTCCCTGGACGACCCGGAGGGCTTCCTGGTCGCGATGCGCCCGGCGAACGACAACGTCGCCCGCTGCTCCAACCGGTTGCTCGGCGACATCGGAGAGCTCTCGAACGAGCGATGCGTATGACGCCCCACGCCTGCTGAGCGCCGTCGGGCCCTACCGACAACCGCTGCTCCACCCACGACCAGCACCACGCCACCGGACCCACACACCACCGGACCCCACACACCACCGGACCCCACACACCACCAGCAACCGTCGGCGACGCCGCACGGCGGGTCCGCCACACCCTCAGGAGGATCCATGAGCACGATCGCCACCCCTGCCGGGCAGCCGGCCGTCGTCCTGCATCCCCGCCTCACCGTCATCGGCACCGGCTACCTGGGCGCGACCCATGCCGTCTGCATGGCGGCCGTCGGGTACGACGTCCTGGGCGTCGACGTCGACCCCCGCAAGATCGAGGCGCTCAACAACGGTGAGGTCCCCTTCTTCGAGCCCGGGCTGCCGGAGCTGCTGAAGGACGCGCTCGCCAGCGGCCGCCTGCGCTTCACGCAGGACTTCGCCGAGGCCGCCGAGTTCGGTGACGTCCACTTCATCTGCGTCGGCACCCCGCAGGCGAAGGGCTCACCGGCCGCGGACCTGTCCTACGTCCACGCCGCCGTCGAGTCCCTCGCGGTGAACCTGCGCCGCCGGGCGCTCGTCGTCGGCAAGTCGACGGTGCCGATCGGCACCGCCGCCCAGCTGCGCGACCGCATCCATGCCGTCGCCCCCGCCGGCACCGCCGTCGAGCTGGCGTGGAACCCGGAGTTCCTGCGCGAGGGGTACGCCGTCGCGGACACCCTGCAGCCGGACCGCATGGTCTTCGGCGTGGAGTCCCCGTGGGCCGCGGCCCAGCTCGCCGCGGCCTTCGCGCCCGTGGTCGACCGGGGCACGCCCGTCGTGCAGTGCGATCTCGCCACGGCGGAGCTCGTCAAGGTCGCGGCGAACTCGTTCCTCGCCACGAAGATCTCCTACATCAACGCCATGGCGGAGGTCTGCGAGGTCACCGGGGCCGACGTCAACCTCCTGGCCCGGGCGCTGTCCTACGACGAGCGCATCGGCGGCCGCTTCCTCAAGCCCGGGCTGGGCTTCGGTGGCGGCTGCCTGCCCAAGGACATCCGTGCCTTCGCCGCCCGGGCCGCGGAGCTCGGGGTCGGTCAGGCGGTGTCCTTCCTGCACGAGGTCGACGCCATCAACGTCCGTCGACGTCGGCGCACGGTCGACCTGGTCCGCGAGATCTCCGGCGGAAGCCTCACCGGGGTGAAGGTCGCCGCGCTCGGGGCGGCCTTCAAGCCCAACTCCGACGACATCCGTGACGCCCCGGCCCTGGACGTCGCGCGAATGCTGCACCAGGAGGGTGCCGCGGTCCGGGTGTACGACCCGCAGGCGATGGCCAACGCCCGCCGTGCCTATCCGGATCTCAGCTACGCGGACTCGCTGCCGGCGGCCGTGCAGGGCGCCGACGTGGTGGTGCTCCTCACCGAGTGGGAGCAGTTCCGCCACGCCGACCCGGAGATGATGGGCTGGCTCGTCGCGCAGCGGCGGGTCGTCGACGGGCGTCACGCGCTCGACGCCGATGCCTACCGCGCCGCCGGATGGGAGTACCGGGCGCTCGGCCGGCCGGCCACACCGGCCACCGTGGAGCTGGCGACGGCGGCGGCCGACAGCCTCGACCTGTCGAGCCGGATGGACCTCGCTGCGCAGCTGCTGCGGCGACCTGCGGTCGACGCCCTCCGTTGAGCGACCAGGGGCCCGGGTCCGGGCCGGGGCGCCGCACGCGCGGCGTCCGAGGCGGTGGTGGCACGCAGGCCGGTGCCACCACCGCCGTGGCGCTCGTCCTGATCCTCCTCGCCGCCTGCGGCCGACCCGCCGAGCCCGTCCCGACGGCGTCCGACCGGCCGCCCGCGTTGGTCGCCGGGCGCGGTTCGACCCCCACCGGCGTCGATCCTGTCGACATCCCTGGCGCGCCGGTCTTCGCCGACCCGCCACCGGAGGCGTCGGCGCACGGACCCTCCGGGGCCCCGTCGTCCCAGCTCGACGCCCTCCTGCCCACGGGGGACGAGGTCGCGGCGTGGTCGGCGGCCGAGCTGATCGCCTGGGCGGGCCAGCTGGAGGGTGTCACGCTGCCGGCCGCAGGGACATGGCGCTCGCTGACCGTCGGCCTGTTCTTCGCGGCGGACGGCAGCGAGCGGCTCGACCGCATCGAGACGGACCTGAAGGTGGCGACGCCGGAGGCGGTGGACGCCCTCGTCGCCCAGCAGGTGGCGAGCCCGCCGCGCGGCTCGACCGTGCTCGACGTGATCGAGGGCACCGATGAGGACGACGGCCGCCGGACGGTCACGCTCGTCCTGGGGGCGGCGGGCAGCTCGGCGGCCTCCGTCGACGTCGTCGCCGAAGCCGACGGCAGCATGCTCCACGTCCAGGACCTACCCCGCCGTGACGCCGCACGCCCTGACCTGTCCGAGGAGCGGGTCCGCGCCCTCGTCTCGCGCCTGACCGAGGGCGCTCGCCCGCAGGACTGGCAGCTCAGGTTCGCGCGGCTCACGCTCGTCCGTGACCAGCCGCCGATGGTCATGGTCGCGTGGTCGGCGCCGGGACAGGACGTGCCCCGGGCCGTCACGGCCGCGCAGGCGACGTTCGGCCACCTGACGTTCGAACCCGTCCAGGTGAACCAGTACCGGATGACCTCCGACTTCGAGTACCCCGGGGCGGCGACGAGCGGCATGCTCTCGGCCAGCACCGAGAGCGACGGCACCACGCGGGTCGAGCTGGAGGCGCGCGGGTGAGCCCGTGGCCCGCGGGGGTGCCGACAGGCGCTGTCCGATCCTCGCGCGCGGCGCGAACCCCGCGTCAGGCGTCGGCACCGCCGCTGCGCCGCCACCGGATGCCGGCCTCGATGAAGTCGTCGATGTCGCCGTCGAACACCGCGGAGGGGTTGCCGACCTCGTGCTCGGTCCGCAGGTCCTTGACCATCTGGTACGGCTGCAGGACGTAGGAGCGCATCTGGTCGCCCCAGCTCGCCTTGATGTCGCCCGCGAGCTCCTTCTGGGTGGCCTTCTCCTGCGCCTGGCGCAGGAGGAGCAGGCGCGACTGGAGCACGCGCAGCGCGGCGGCCCGGTTCTGGATCTGGCTCTTCTCGTTCTGCATCGACACCACGGTGCCGGTGGGCAGGTGGGTCAGGCGCACGGCGGAGTCCGTCGTGTTGACCGACTGCCCACCCGGCCCGGACGAGCGGAACACGTCGACCTTGAGCTCGTTCTCGGGGATGTCGATGTGGTCGGTCTGCTCGATGAGCGGGACCACCTCGACCGCGGCGAACGACGTCTGGCGGCGCCCCTGGTTGTCGAACGGGGAGATGCGCACGAGGCGGTGCGTCCCGGCCTCGACCGACAGGTTGCCGAACGCGTAGGGCACCTTGACCTCGAAGGTCGCGGACTTCAGGCCGGCCTCCTCGGCGTAGGACGTGTCGAGCACAGCGGTCGGGTACCCGTGGCGCTCGGCCCAGCGCAGGTACATGCGCAGCAGCATCTCGGCGAAGTCGGCGGCGTCGACGCCGCCGGCTCCCGCGCGGATGGTCACGACGGCCTCGCGCGAGTCGTACTCGCCGTTGAGGAGGGTGCGCACCTCGAGCGCACCGAGGTCCCGGCGCAGGCCGGCCAGCTCGGACTCGGCGTCGGCGAGCGTGTCGGCGTCGTCCTCCTCCTGCGCCATCTCCACGAGCGTCTCGAGGTCCTCGAGGCGCTGCTCGAGCTCCGCGATGCGGTCGAGCTCCGACTGCGCGTGCGAGAGGGCGGACGTGACCTTCTGGGCGGCGTCGGCGTCGTCCCACAGGTCCGGCGCGGACGCCTTCTCCGACAGGTCGGCGATGCGGGCGCGCAGGCGCTCGGGGTCGGTCACGGCGCGGATGGTGCCGAGCGTCGAGCGCAGGGCGGCGATCTCGGAGGTGAAGTCGGTGGCTGCCACGACCGTCCAGGCTAGTCGAGCGCGGGAGCGGCGCGATGCGGACGCCCGACCCTAGGATCCTCGGCGGGCGACGAAGCCCCGGCCACGCGGCCGCCCCCGAGCCGAAGACGAGCGAGATGACTGCCTCCACCCACGTCCCCGGGACGGTCGTGCCCGCCACCGAGCCGCTGCACGACGGCTGGTCCCTGCAGGCCGTCGGCGGCCCCGTGCCCGCCGAGCTGCGCGACAGGTCCGTGCCCGCCACGGTCCCGGGCAGCGCGCACACCGACCTCCTCGCCGCCGGGCTCATCCCCGACCCGTACCTGGACCGCAACGAGAGCGCGCTCGTCTGGGCGCACCGCACCGACTGGCGCTACACGACGGCGTTCGCGGCCACGGCGCCGGCGGACGACGAGCGCGTCGACCTGGTCGCCCACGGGCTCGACACGGTCGCGACCGTGGAGCTCAACGGCACCGAGGTCGCCCGCACCGCCAACATGCACCGCAGCTACCGCGTGGACGTGCGCTCGCTGCTGGCCGACGGCGAGAACGCGCTCACCGTGTCCTTCCGCTCCGCGCTCGAGCACGCCGAGGAGGTCGAGCGGCAGCTCGGACGCCGCGACCACGTGTACGACCACCCGTTCAACATGGTCCGCAAGATGGCGTGCTCCTTCGGCTGGGACTGGGGCCCGGACCTGCAGACGGCCGGCATCTGGCGGCCGATCGGGCTCGAGCGGTGGCGCGTGGCGCGCCTCGCGCAGGTCCGCCCGCTCGTCACCGTCGACGGCGCCACGGGCCGCGTGGTCGTGTACGCCACCGTCGAGCGCTCGGGCCTGGGCGACGACGACGTCGACCTCGTCCTGAGCGCCGAGGTCGCCGGGCAGCGCGCGGAGGTCGTCGTGCCCGCGGGGAGCACGGACGGCGTCGTCGAGCTCACGGTGCCCGACGTGGACCTGTGGTGGCCGCGGGGCTACGGGCAGCAGCCGCTGCACGACCTCGTGGTCGAGGTGGCGCGCCCGGGTGGCGAGGTGCTGGCGCGCGTGGAGCGGCGCATCGGCTTCCGCACGGTCGAGGTCGACCAGACGCCGGACGAGCACGGCACGCCCTTCACGCTCGTCGTCAACGGCCGGCCGGTCTTCGTCAAGGGCGCCAACTGGATTCCCGACGACCACTTCCTCACGCGCATCGACCGGGACCGGTACGCGCGGCGCATCGCCCAGGCGACGGACGCCAACATGAACCTGCTGCGCATCTGGGGCGGCGGGATCTACGAGGACCACGACTTCTACGAGCTGTGCGACGAGGCGGGCGTGCTCGTGTGGCAGGACTTCCTCTTCGCGTGCTCGTCGTACGCCGAGGAGGAGCCGATCCGCGGCGAGGTCGAGGCCGAGGCGCGCGAGAACGTCGTCCGCCTCATGCACCACCCGTCGCTCGTGATCTGGAACGGCGCCAACGAGAACGTCTGGGGCTACTGGGACTGGGGCTGGCCGGAGCAGCTCGAGGGCCGCACCTGGGGTCTCGGCTACTACGCGGACCTGTTCCCGGCCGTGCTGGCCGAGCTGGACCCGACGCGGCCGTACTCGCTCAACAGCCCGTTCACGCCGGGCTCGACCGACACCGGGACGCACCCCAACCACCCCGACCACGGCACGCACCACGAGTGGGAGTGCTGGAACCGGCGCGACTACGTCCACTACCGCGACGACGTGCCGCGGTTCTGCTCGGAGTTCGGCTGGCAGGGCCCGGCCACGTGGGCGACTCTCACCCGGTCCGTCCCCGCCGACGCGCTGAGCCAGGAGTCCGAGGCGTTCCTGCTCCACCAGAAGGCCGAGGACGGCAACGGCAAGCTGAACCGCGGCCTCGAGCCGCACCTGCCCGTCCCGGAGGACTTCGAGGACTGGCACTGGGCGACGTCGCTCAACCAGGCGCGTGCGGTCCGGTACGCCGTCGAGCACTACCGCTCGTGGTGGCCGCGCACGGCGGGCAGCGTCGTGTGGCAGCTCAACGACTGCTGGCCGGTCACGTCCTGGGCGGCCGTCGACGGCGACGAGCGGCCCAAGCCGCTCTGGTACGCGCTGCGGGCGGCGTACGCCGACCGCCTGCTCACGGTCCAGCCGCGGGACGGCCGGCTCGTGGTCGTGGCGGTCAACGACACGGACCAGCCGTGGGAGACGACGCTGAAGAGCGCGCGCACGACCTTCTCGGGGGAGGTGCTGGCGGCCGCCGACGGCCCCCTGGTCGTGGCTCCGCGCAGCGCCGTGGCGGTCGCGCTGCCCGACGACGTGCTCGCCGTCGGTGACGAGAGCCGCGAGCTGCTGGCCGTGCGCGCCACGCCGCAGGAGGCGCCGGCGGCGGGCCCGGCCGCTGCGGTCGTGGCGCAGGCGGTGCACACCTGGGCCGAGGACAAGGACCTGGCGCTGGACCCCGAGCCGGTCGAGGTCGCGGTGCAGCCGGGGCCGGGCGGGGCCACGGTGCGGGTGCGAGCGCGCTCGTTCGTCCGGGACCTCGCGCTCCTGGTGGACAAGGTCCACCCCGACGCGCGGGTCGACGACCAGCTCGTCACCCTGCTGGCGGGTCAGGAGGTCGTCCTGGGCGTGCGCGGTCCGGCCGACGCCGACTGGGCGCGCCTCGCGTCGCCGGAGGTCCTGCGGACCGCCAACGCGCTGGTCGGAGGCGCCCGCACGGTGTGAGGCGCGCGGGCGCCCTGCGTCCGGACGGGTGAGGCCGGTGGTCGCGCGACCACCGGCCTCACCCGCGTCTGAGCACGCGAGTTCGTCCCCAAGTCGATCGTAACCAAGTCGTGACCGGCGTCCCGTGTCGGGGCGAAGATGACCGCCGCTACATTGTGGGAACGCTCCAACGTGGGAGCGCACCCACAGCCTTCAAAGGGGATATGGCATGAAGTGGTCTCGATCCCGGCCGGCGAGCTTCCTCGCACTCGGCGCAGCATCCGCCCTCCTCCTCACCGCGTGCAGCGGCGGCGGCGAGGAGCCCGGCGAGGGTGGAGAGGGTGAGGGCGACTCGGACACGGTCGAGCTCTCCATCCACTTCTGGGGCGACATGGGCTTCGCCGACCTCGTCGACCAGTACGAGCAGGAGAACGAGGGCGTCACCGTCAACCTCGTCGAGGGCGAGTTCAACGCCCAGCACGAGGCGCTGCAGCAGCAGCTCATCGCGGGCTCCGGCGCCGCGGACATCGCCGCGATCGACGAGGGCTTCGTCGTCCAGTTCCGCGAGCAGGCCGACAAGTTCGTCAACCTCAACGACTTCGGCGCCGCCGACCTCGAGGACCGCTACCTGCCGTGGAAGTGGCAGCAGTCGCTCTCCCCGGACGGCGCGACCCAGATCGGCCTGGGCACGGACGTCGGCGGCCAGGCCATGTGCTACCGCCACGACCTGTTCGCGGCGGCCGGCCTCCCGTCGGACCGCGCCGAGGTCTCCGCGCTGTGGGACGACGAGGGCTGGGACGGCTTCATCGCCGCCGGCGAGACGTACGTCGCCAACTCGGGCAAGAAGTTCGTCGACAACGCCACCCAGGTGTTCAACCCGATCCTCGCCCAGCAGGAGAACAACTTCTTCTCCGAGGACGAGGAGCTCATGATGGAGCCCGGCCCGAAGGCGGCGTTCGAGCTCACCGAGGAGATCATCGACGCGGGCCTGTCGGCCAACATCGCGGCGTGGTCGGACGAGTGGAACGCGGGCTTCGCCAACGACGCGTTCGCCGTGCTCGGCTGCCCGGCCTGGATGACGGGCCACATCCGCAACCAGGCGCCGGACAAGGAGGGCCTGTGGGACATCGCGGCCATCCCCGGCGGCGGCGGCAACTGGGGCGGCTCGTTCCTCACGCTGCCCGCGCAGGGTGAGAACCACGAGGAGGCCTACAAGCTGATGACGTGGCTCCTCGAGCCCGAGCAGCAGATCGCCGTCTTCGAGCAGGTCGGCAACCTCCCGTCGCAGCCGGCGCTCTACGACGACCCGAAGATCCAGGAGCGTACGGACGAGTTCTTCAACGGCGCGCCGACCGGCCAGATCTTCTCGGCCACCGCGCTCGCGCTCGAGCCGCAGTACCTGGGCAAGCGCAACGGGCCCGTCCGCGTCGCCGTGGAGAACGTCCTGAACGACATCCAGGCGGGCAACATCCAGACCGGTGCCGAGGCGTGGGACCGGGCTGTCGCGGAGGCGGAGGCGGCCTCGCAGGGCTGAACCAGCCCGCGCGTCAGCGAACCTGCTGACCCGCAGCACGCTGGGCGGGGTGGGCGTCGAGCCCGCCCCGCCCAGCGCCGCGGCCGGTCCCGATCGGGGCCGCTCGCGTCCACAGTCCGCCAGCGCCGGTGCCTCGACCGGTCCCCTCAGGAGGTTCCATGTCCGCCACCAGTGGCGCAGGGGCGACGGCCGTCGCACCGCGCACCGGGAGCGAGAGCCGTAGCAGCCGTCCGGTGCAGCCGCCCCAGGAGGGCAGTTCCTGGCACCGCTTCTGGGGGAGGTTCGACCACAAGGTCGTGCCCTACCTGCTGATCTCGCCCTTCTTCATCCTCTTCGCCGTGTTCGGCCTCTTCCCGCTGCTCTACAACGGCGTGGTCGCGTTCCGGAACTGGAGCCTGATCGACCCGGCGAACGACGGCTGGGCCGGCTTCGCCAACTTCGAGCGCCTGATCGGCGACGAGAAGTTCTGGAACGCGCTCGGCAACACCTTCGGGATCTTCATCCTCTCGACCGTGCCGCAGCTGTTCCTCGCGCTCGTCATCGCGGCCCTGCTCAACCGCAAGCTGCGCGCCCAGTCGGTCTTCCGGGTCGGCATCCTGCTGCCCTACGTGACGCCGATCGTGGCCTCGACGCTGGTGTTCGCGTCGATCTTCGCCAAGGACCACGGCCTGGCGAACTGGTTCTTCGGCGTGCTCGGCGTCGAGAGCGAGCTCGGCGGCGGACAGGTGATCCAGGGCTTCGACTGGCGTTCCTCGAAGGCGACCTCCTGGGCCGCGATCGCCATCATGGTCAACTGGAAGTGGGTCGGCTACAACGCCCTGCTCTACCTGTCGGCGATGCAGTCCATCCCGAAGGACGTGTACGAGGCGGCCGCGCTCGACGGCGCCGGGGCCTGGAAGCAGCTGTGGCGCATCACCGTCCCCATGATCCGCCCGATGGTGCTGTTCACGGTCGTGCTGTCGACGATCGGCGGGCTCCAGCTCTTCACCGAGCCGATGCTCTTCGAGCAGAACGCACAGGCCGCGACCGGCGGCACGCGCGGCCAGTGGCAGACCGTCGCCCAGCTCATCTACTACACCGGCTGGAAGCAGCTGAACCTCGGCTACGCCGCCGCGATGTCGTGGGGCCTGTTCCTCATCATCATCGTCATCGCCGGCCTCAACGCCCTCCTCACGAACCGCCTCGGAGGCAAGCGATGACCGCCACCGGACCGTCGACCCTCGGGGTCCGCACCGTCGGGGCCGTCGGCCCCACGACCGTCGCCGGCACGCCCGCGCCGACGCGTCGCAAGGCGGCGCTGCTGGGCCGCTCGCCGCAGGACACGGCCGCGAGCGCGTGGAACTACGTGTTCCTCGTCCTCGCGATCATCGTCTCGGCGTTCCCCGTCTACTGGATGTTCGTCGTCGCGACGGGTACCGACGCCGACCTCGCACGCCCCGCGTACGAGGGACTGATCCCGGGCGACAACTTCCTGCACAACGTCGGGGTCGTGCTGGGCAACATCAGCGAGCAGGGGCGGTCGTACGAGAACGCGCGGTTCGCCGACTCGTTCGTCAACAGCATCATCGTCACGGTCATCGTCACGGCGTCGCTGCTGTTCTTCTGCTCCCTGGCGGGCTTCGCGTTCGCCAAGCTGCGCTTCAAGGGCCGTGACGCGCTCATGGTCGTCGTCATCCTGACGCTGACCATCCCGAACCAGCTGGGCATCGTCGCGCTCTACATCATCATCGCCAAGCTCGGCTGGCAGGGGGAGCTGATCTCGGTCATCGTCCCGGGTCTCGTGAGCGCCTTCGGCGTGTTCTACATGCGCCAGTTCATCCAGGACTCGGTCCCCGACGAACTCATCGAGTCGGCCCGCGTCGACGGGGCCTCGACGTTCCGCGTGTACTGGAACATCGTCCTGCCGATCATCCGGCCGGCCCTGGGCGTCCTCGGTCTCCTCACGGCCGTCGGCACGTGGAACGAGTTCCAGTGGGCGCTCATCGCGCTGGGCTCGAGCGACAACAAGACGATCGGCGTGGCGCTGAGCAACCTGGCGTCGGGCAACTACGTCAAGTACCGCATCGTGCTCGCCGGGTCCTTCCTGGCCACGGTCCCGCTGATCCTGCTGCTGTTCGTGGCGGGCAAGCAGATCGTGCGCGGCATCATGGAGGGCGCGGTCAAGGCCTGACCGCGACCGCACGACCACCGCGACGGCCGGTCCCCTCGGGGGCCGGCCGTCGTCGTGCGGGTGGGTCGTAGGGCTCGGCCCGCCGGTCCGCGCTCCACCGGCGGGAGGCCGCGAGGTCAGTCGGCCCGCGCGGTCGCGGTGGCGGTGAGCGCGATCCCGTCGGACCACGCGGCCGTCACCCAGCTGACGAGCGCAGGGCGGGCGACGGCGCCGAGCGTGACCTCGGCGGTCCGGCCGTCGGGCGACTTCGCGTCCAGCACGGTCAGCCCCTCGAGCCGCACCGCGGCGGGCGACGCCGTCAGGTACTCCTCGACCGACGCGCGAACGCCCGCGCTCGACAGGCGCAGGACGTCGTCGTCGGCGGAGCGTGCGTAGTAGGCCGACTCGTCCAGGGCGTCGGCGGCGTCCAGGGCGGCGAGGTCCGCCAGCGCGAGCAGGCGCTTGCGCTCGAGATGCACCCCGGACGCCGCGACGACGGCCGTCACGAGGAGGAGCGCGAGCGCGCCGAAGGCGATCGACAGGAGCATGATCTGGCCGTCGTCGTCGCCCGGGCGCGTCCGGCTCATCCGACGTCCCGGAACTCGTCCACGACGCCCGTGGCGTCGGCCGTGACGGCCACCGCGAGCGGCACGACGTCGCCCAGCCACGCCGGCACGCCGGGCAGGGGCACCTCGACGACCAGCTCGGCCGTCACCCGCGTGCCGGGGACGAGGCAGGTCTGTGAGCCGCACGCGAGCCGCAGGCCGGTGGTGACGGCCTCGGGGTCGAGGCCCTGGTCGGCCAGGGCGAGCCCGGCGGCGGCGAGCGCGCGCTGGGTGCCGGAGGAGTCGTCGTCAGCGGTGACGAAGGCGCGGACGGCCTCCCGGGCGCCGCCGTCGACGGCGAAGGCCGCGGACTGCAGTCGCCCGAGGACGAGCACGAGGTAGACCGTGGGCACGAGCAGGAGCAGAGCCACGCCCAGGAACTCGACGACGGCGCTCCCGGCGTCGGCCGGGGCCGCGGCCGTGCCGACCCGGGTGCGGAACCTCGCCGCCGCTGCGCGGGCGGCGCGCAGGCAGGTCACGGCGCCTCCTCGAGCGCGTGACCGTCGACGACGAGCGCGCCCGCCGGCCCGAGCGGTCCGAGGACCGGCAGCGCCGCGCTGACCTCGACCCGGACCACGGGCAGGCCGTCGACGGTCGTCGCCTCGGCGACGACGTCCTGGGCCACGCCCGGCGCGAGCGACAGGGCGACGAGCTCCCGGGTGCGCCGGGCCCCGTCCTCGGGGGTGCGGTCGGCCAACGCGCCGTACCGGGCTCCCTCGGCGGCGCAGTCGATGAGCGTGGCGCGCACGTGCAGCGCGAGGGTCAGCTGCAGCACCCCCGCGAACAGGAAGGTGGTCAGCGCCCCGACGAGGACGAAGTCGACGATCGCCGATCCGGCGTCCGCGCGCGCCGCGGCCCGCCGATCAGCCGCCGAACGACGTGACACGCTCGATCGCGGCCTCGAAGACCCCGGCGAGGGCCGGTCCCGCGACCGCCCAGAGGGCGATGACCAGGCCGGCGGTCATGAGCGTCACCAGGACCCAGCCGGGCACGTCGCCCCGGTCCTCGCGCCAGCGGTCGGCGGGGCCGGGTGCGGCGGTCGATGCCGGCGTGAGCGGGTCCGGGTGGGGCGTCGACGGGCTCTGCGGGTGCGGCACGGTTCCTCCGGTGGGTCGTGGCGTGCGGACGTGCGGACGGGGGACGGGCTCGCGCTGTCTCACAGGTGGATGCCTCACAGGTCGAGGCGCAGGGCCGCGAGGCCCGGGAAGACGGCGAAGACCACCGTCACGGGCAGGATGAGGAAGACGACCGGCACCATCATCGCGACCTCCTTGCGGCCGCCGGCCTCCATGAGGGCGCGCCGGCCGGACTCCCTGACGTCCTGCGCCTGGGCACGGAGCACGTCCGCCAGCGGCGTCCCGCGGTCCACGGCGACGGCGACCGCCTCGGCGAACCGGGACAGGCTCGCCAGCCCGGTCCGGTCCGCCATGCGCTCGAGGGCGACGGTCAGCGGGGTCCCGGCGCGCGTCTCGGCGAGCGCGGCCCGCAGCTCCGCGGAGAGCTCACCGCGGGTCGCGCGCGCCACGCGCTCCAGCGCCCCGAGGGCGCCGTCGCCCGCGCCGACGGCGAGGGCGAGCAGCTCGGCGACCGCGGGGAGCTCGGCGAGCATGCGCTCCTCGCGCCGCCGGACCTGCCGGCTCAGCGCCTGGTCCCGGGCGGCGAGGCCGGTGACCGCGGCACACACCACGAGCAGCAGGCCGGCCAGCGGGTGCAGACCGCGTCCGGCGACCAGGGCGAGCGCGAGGACGAGCCCGGCGGCCGCGCCCACGACACCGGCGACCACCTGCTCGGAGCGGAACTGCTCGACGCTCGTCGTCAGCCCGGCGCGCCGCAGTCGGGTGCGCACGTCCGTCGTGGTCGAGCCGAGCCGCTCGACGAGGCGGACGGCGTCGTGCATCACGGGCGAGAGCAGGCGCTCGAGGGCCGGGAACAGCGAGCGGGTCGACGGCTCCTCGAGGAGGCCCGACGTGCCCGCGGGCAGGCGCAGGTACGGCGCCAGGCGCTCGTCCAGCCGCGGACGGCGCCGCGCCTGCCAGCTCGAGACGAGCAGCCACGCGCCGGCCGCCGCCAGGGCCCCGGCCAGGGCGCCCACACCGGGGCTCATCGGAGCACCCGCACGTCCTCGGGCAGGCGCCCAATCCGGACCATCAGCCGGTACGCCACGATCGTGCAGCCACCGCCGAGCGCCAGCACCGCCGCGCCGGCCGGTGTGTCGTAGACCGACGCCGCCTCCGGACGGGTCGAGAGCAGGGCGAGCACGAGCCAGGGGGCGGCGACCGCGAGCCGCGCGGCGTTCACGGTCCAGCCCTGCCGCGCCTCGAGCTCGCCCCGCGTGCGGCTCTCCTCGCGCAGGAACGCCGACAGCGTGCGCAGGAGGCGTCCGAGGTCCGTGCCGCCGACCTCCCGGGTCAGGCGCAGCGCCTCGACGATGCGGTCGGCCACCGGGTCCGCGAGCCGGGCCTTGAGCGCGTCGAGGCTGTCCCCGAAGCGCCCGGTGGCGCGGTGGTCGGCGGCGAACGCGAGGAACGCGGGCCGGAGCTGGACCGGGCCCCGCTCGCCGAGCTGGGCGAGGGCCTCCGGCAGCGAGAGGCCCGCACGGATGCCGGACGCGAGATGGTCCACGACGTCGGGCCACACCGTGCGCAGGGCCGCCCGTCGCCGTCGTGCGCGGGCGTGGACGAGCGCGGTCGGTGCCGCGGCCGCCATCACCGCGAAGCAGGTCGCGACCGCCGGTGACCCCGTCAGCCCGATCCCGAGCAGGAGCACGAGCACGCCGGCCCCGGCGCACACCCCCAGCAGGCCCGCCGGGCTCACGCCGGGCGACCCCGCCTGGACGAGGAGATCGGCGAGCTCGGCCCCCCACCGCGAGCGACGGCGGCGCTGCGGCGCCGGCGAGGTCCAGGCCCACAGCAGCAGGCACAGACCGGCCCCGAGGAGCAGGCCCGCGGCGGTGCCCACGTCAGGCCTCCCCGTCCCGCAGCAGCGCGACGACGTCGATCCCCGCGCGCTGGAACCGCTCGGGGTGCGGCGGGAAGCCGTCGGCGCGCACGAGCGTCTCGTGGCGGGTGTGGAAGATGTCGGTGGTCTCGACGACGCCCGCCTCGACCCGTCCGGGCACGGCGACGACCTCCCGCACGCGCCGGCGGCCCCGGGCGTCCCGGTCGAGGTGCACGACGAGGTCGACGGCGGACGCCACCGTCGGGACGACGAAGGCGCCGGAGACGTTCTCGCCGGCGAGCAGCGGCAGGGTGCACAGCTTGGTGAGCGCCTCGCGGGCGCTGTTCGCGTGGATGGTGCACATCCCCGGCACGCCGGCGTTGAGCGCGATGAGCATGTCGAGGCTCTCCGCCTCGCGGACCTCACCGACGACGATGCGGCTGGGGCGCATGCGCAGCGCCTCCTTGACCAGGCGGCGCAGCGTGATCTCGCCCGTGCCCTCGAGGCTGGGCTGGCGGCACTGGAGCCCGACGACGTCGCGGTGCCCGATCTGGAGCTCGAACACCTCCTCGCAGGTGATGACGCGCTCGCGAGCGGGGATGGAGCCGGCCAGCGCGTTCAGCATGGTCGTCTTGCCGGCCTGGGTGGCGCCCGAGACCAGGACGTTGAGGCCGACGGCCACGCTGGCCGCGAGGAACCGCGCGGCCGCGGGGGTGAGCGAGCCGAGCGCCACGAGGTCGTCCAGGTGGGAGGCGCGGACCACGTACTTGCGGATGTTGAGCGCCCACGCGCTGCGCGTGACGTCCGGGATGACGACGTGCAGGCGCTCGCCACCGGGCAGCGCGGCGTCGACGAACGGGCTCGACAGGTCCAGGCGGCGGCCGGAGACCTTGAGCATCTGCTCGACGAGGTCACGCACCTGCTCCTGCGTGAGGATGGTCGTCGTCAGCTCCGGCTCGCCGCGCCGGGCGACGAACACCTGCTCGGGGGAGTTGACCCAGATCTCCTCGACCTCGTCGTCGTCCAGGTACTGCTGGAGCGGGCCCAGCCCCGCGACGGCGTCGACGACGGCCTTGGACGCGGCGTGCGGGTCCGTCAGGGGCGGGACGTGACCGCGCAGCGAACGGTCGTCGTAGTCGGCGATCGCGTCGCGGACCAGGGCGCGGACGGACGCGGTGTCGCGCAGCGGGTCGATCCCGCGCCGGCGGATGAGCTCGCGGACCTCGAGCTCGAGCTGTGCGACCCCCTCCACGGCACCCCCTGCTCCGCGTACCCGGCTGACGCGCCGCGGCTCCTGACGCTGCCGGTGAGCATAGGGCAGCGAACCACCGCGAATCGCCCCATGTGGACAACTCGTTCGGGTGACCGGCGCGGACGCCGACCTGGCACCCGGGGCGGGTGGTGGTCAGGCGAGGAGGGCGCCGCGGACGAGGTCGAGGGCCCCCTCCGGCGTCAGACGCGACGCAGGACGTCGCGTCGTCCCCGCCAGGTCACTCTCCCGGCGGGGTATCCCTCGGCGGGCGCGCGCGCGGGGTTCGCTTGCGAGGTGCGGGGGCGGGTGCGGAGCCCCGGCCCGGGGGCGGCGGGTCCGGCAGCGGGTCGGTCGGGTCGCCGGGGACCGTCGGGAGCGGCGCGGTGCTCGCGGGCCGGTCCGCTGCGGGG
>NZ_JACEXH010000042.1:0-20472 GCF_014525465.1 Actinotalea sp. JY-7885
CGCCGCCGGGGGCGCCGCCGCCGAAGAGGCCGCCGAAGACGTCCTCGAAGCCGGCCGCGCCCTGGCCGCCCGGGCCGCGGCCCGGCGCGTTGAAGCGCGCGCCGCCGCCCGCCATGGCGCGGATGGCGTCGTACTGCTGGCGCTGCTCGGGGTCGGACAGGACCGCGTAGGCCTCGCCGACCTCCTTGAAGCGCTCCTCCGCCCGCGCGTCGTCGGGGTTGTGGTCGGGGTGGAGGGTGCGGGCGAGCTTGCGGTACGCCTTCTTGATGGCCGACGCGTCGGCGTTCTTCGGGACGCCGAGCGTCGCGTAGAAGTCCTTCTCGAACCAGTCCTGGCCGGTCATCGCACCCTCCTCCCCGTCCTCGTCCTGCTCAGGCGCCGGGCTCCGCGACGGCGACGCGCGCCGCGCGGACGATGCGGTCGCCCACCCGGTGCCCCGGCTGCAGCACCTGCACGACCGTCGGCTCGCTCACCTCGTCCGAGTGCGAGTGCATGAGCGCCTCGTGCACCGTCGGGTCGAAGGGCTCGCCGGCCGCGCCGTACCGCTCCCAGCCGAACTTCGCGAGCGACGCCTCGAGCTTGTCCGCGATCGACGCGAACGGGCCCTCGGCGAGCTCGCCGTGCTGGCGGGCCAGCTCGACGTCGTCGAGCACGCCCAGGAGCGCCTCGACCATGGCGACGACCGTCTGGTCGCGCGCCACGAGCCGGTCGCGGTCGACCCGGCGCCGGTAGTTGACGTACTCGGCCTGGAGTCGCTGCAGGTCCTCGAGCCGCTCGGCGGCCAGGGCCTCGGCCCCGCCCGGGGCCGGCGCCGGTGCGTCCGGTTCCGCGGGCGGCGTCGCCGCCTCGGGCTCCGGTGCGGCCGGCGTCGGCTGCGACTCGCGGACCGCGCCCGTCTCCGGGTCGATCCTGCGCTTGTCGGTGAACCGCGGGCGGGCGGGGTCGGTCTCCTCGCCCCCGCCCTGCCCGGGCTGGTCCGCGAACTGGTCGGTCACTTCTTCTCGTCCTCGTCCACGATCTCGGCGTCGACGACGTCGTCGTCCTGCGGCGACGCGGCGCCCTCGGGCGCTGCCGTGCCGGCCGCGGCCTCACCCGCGGCGTCGGACTGGTAGATCGCCTCGCCGATCTTCTGGCTGACCGCCGTCAGGGCGGCCTGCTTCGACTTCACGGCCTCGATGTCGTCGCCCTCGAGCGCCGTGCGGAGCTCGGTGATGGCGCCCGTGACCTCGGTCTTGACGTCGTCCGGCACCTTGTCGCCGTTGTCCGCCAGCACCTTCTCGGTCGAGTACGCGAAGGCCTCGGCCTGGTTGCGGGTCTCGGCGTCCTCGCGGCGCTTCTTGTCCTCGGCCGCGTGCTCCTCGGCCTCGCGCACCATGCGCTCGATGTCCTCCTTGGGGAGGGCCGAGCCGCCGGTGATCGTCATCTTCTGCTCCTTGCCCGTGCCGCGGTCCTTGGCGGACACGTGCACGATGCCGTTCGCGTCGATGTCGAACGTGACCTCGATCTGCGGCACGCCGCGCGGCGCCGGCGCGATGCCGGTGAGCTCGAACGTCCCGAGCGGCTTGTTGTCCCGCGCGAACTCGCGCTCGCCCTGGAACACCTGGATCAGCACGGACGGCTGGTTGTCGTCGGCCGTCGAGAAGATCTCGCTGCGCTTGGTCGGGATGGCCGTGTTGCGCTCGATGAGCTTGGTCATCACGCCGCCCTTGGTCTCGATGCCGAGGCTCAGCGGGGTGACGTCGATGAGCAGCACGTCCTTGCGCTCACCCTTGATGACGCCGGCCTGGAGCGCGGCGCCGACGGCGACGACCTCGTCCGGGTTGACGCCCTTGTTGGGCTCCTTGCCGCCCGTGAGCTCGCGCACGACCTCGGTCACGGCGGGCATGCGGGTCGAGCCACCGACGAGGACCACGTGGTCGATGTCGGAGAGCTGGATGCCCGCGTCGCGGATGACCGCGTGGAACGGGGCCTTGGTGCGCTCGATCAGGTCCGCCGTCATCTGCTGGAACTGCGCCCGCGTGAGCTTGGTGTCCAGGTGGACCGGGCCGTTCTCGCTCATCGACAGGTACTGCATCGAGATCGTGGTGCTCGTCGCGGACGAGAGCTCCTTCTTGGCCTGCTCGGCGGCCTCGCGGAGGCGCTGGAGCGCGATCTTGTCCTTGGACAGGTCGACGCCCGCGGTGTTCTTGACCTCCTTGATGAGGTGCTCGACGATCCGGTTGTCCCAGTCGTCGCCGCCGAGGCGGTTGTCACCCGACGTCGCGCGGACCTGGATCGTGGAGAACTGATCCTCGTCCTTGCCCACCTCGAGCAGGGACACGTCGAACGTGCCGCCACCCAGGTCGAAGACGAGGATGAGCTCGTCCTCCTTGCCCTTCTCCAGGCCGTAGGCGAGCGCCGCCGCCGTCGGCTCGTTGACGATGCGGAGCACGTTGAGGCCCGCGATCTGGCCGGCGTCCTTGGTCGCCTGGCGCTCGGCGTCGTTGAAGTACGCCGGGACCGTGATGACCGCGTCGGTGACGGGCTCGCCCAGGTACTCCTCGGCGTCACGCTTGAGCTTGCCGAGGATGCGCGCGGAGATCTCCTGCGCGTTGTACTTCTTGTCGTCGATGGCGACGGACCAGTCCGTGCCCATGTGGCGCTTGACCGAGCTGATCGTCCGGTCGACGTTGGTCACCGCCTGGCGCTTGGCGACCTCGCCGACGAGGACCTCGCCGGTCTTGGAGAAGGCGACGACGGACGGCGTCGTGCGCGAGCCCTCCGCGTTCGCGATGACCGTCGGCTCGCCGCCCTCCAGGACAGCGACGACGGAGTTGGTGGTACCGAGGTCGATCCCGACCGCACGTGCCATGAGAGTTCCTTCTTCCGTGTGTTGAGCCTGCTGCACTCAAGTCTGCTGCGGGCGCGTCGGCGACGCAACTTTGCGACGCCAGAGTTGAGCCCACCAGACTCAACCCAAGCGGCATGCCGGATGTTCCCGCCGCCCGCCGGCGATCCGGCCGGCGCGTGTCCGCCGTCGCCTCGGCGTGTTCGCGCGCCATCCTGTGCCCCATGACGTCCGAGCCCACGATCACCCTGGTCCGCCCCGCGGAGCTCAGCGCGAAGGCGCCGTACGCCTACGCCGCGGTGACGAGCCCCGGGCGGCTCGTCTTCACGGCCGGCGCCTGCCCCTTGGACGGCGACGGGAACACCGTGGCCGTCGGCGACGTCGCCGGGCAGGCGCGCCAGGTGGTGGCGAACCTGGTGACCGCGCTCCATGCGGCCGGGGCGCAGCTGACCGACGTCGTGAAGACGACCGTCTACGTCGCCTCGTCGAGGCAGTCCGACCTGGGGGCCGCCTGGGACGTCGTCCACGCGGCGTTCGGCGACCACGAGGTGCCCAGTACGCTGCTCGGCGTCACCGTGCTCGGCTACGACGACCAGCTGGTCGAGGTCGAGGCCGTCGCGGTCCTTCCCGAGAGCTGACCTCGCCCACCCCGCTCACGGGCGAGGTCGCACGTCTGCAGCGAGGACGCACGTGCGCATCACCGATGTCGGTGGGGATGTGCGACGTCGACGGCGGATGGTGTGCACTCCGCCTGTCGCAGTGAACCCGGCGGGCGGTAGCGTGCGAAGACTCGGACAACCGACCACATGCGGGAGCGGACGTGTCCTTCCAGGCCTACCTCGACACCATCGAGACGAAGACCGGCCTCACGCCGCGCCAGTTCATCGAGCAGGCCCGCGAGCGCGGGTTCGGTCCTGACACGAAGGCCGGCCCCATCCTGGAGTGGCTCAAGGACGAGTACGACCTGGGACGCGGGCACGGCATGGCCCTCGTGCACGTCATCACGAAGGGCGACCGCATCGGTTCGACGCATGTCGGCTCCGGCGGCACCCACAGTGACGACAGCGACCGTCTCTGGCTCGACGGGCAGGCCACCCGCCCGCCCGCCTGACGCATCGCCGCCCAGCGGCTCGTCGCGGACGCCGGCGACCTGTCGATTCCCGTGAGATCCGCCCGTCAGAGTGGTGACAGGCCACACCGGGCGGCCGCGGAGGGGGAGCGATGACGCAGCACGCCACCTACTTCAACCAGGGGGTGAGTCGACGTCCGGGCGCCCCGGCATGACCGTGCGCTCCGCTCCCGCCGAGACCCCTGAGGACTCGGACATCAGAGCAGGGCGAGGAACCGCTCTGCATCGCCGACGCGGGGCAGGTTGTTGAACATCACGTAGGGCGACGGGCGGCCGTCGACCATGCCCCGCAGCCGGCGCAGCTCGTCATCGGTGTGGACGTGCCGAGAGCCCGTGGTGCCGTGCAGGCGGTAGTAGGTCTGCTCCGGCGTCACGGTCTCGGTCTGCATCGGGTCGACGACGTGCACAAGGTCCAGCTCGGCGCAGAGCTCCGTGAGCAGCTGCGTGGGCCACTCACCACGGGGTTCCCACAGCAGCCGCCCCGCTGGCCGCTCCACCTGCGCCATGAAGCTGCGCAGCCGTCCGACGTTGTCGGCCGTCGGGCGAAAGCTCTTCGGACACTGCAGCAGTACGGCGGTGGCCTGCAGGATCCGGGCGCACTCCAGGGTCCGCTGCCAGCCCTCGAGGACCGGAGCGGTGGTCCGGAACGCTCCGACCTGGCCACGCGCGCTGTCCGGCAGAGGCTGCTTCAGCCGCCGGTAGGTGGGGCTGTTGGACTCGTGGGTGACGATCTGCCACGCCTTGATGGTGAACTCGAAACCGGCCGGCACCTGGGCTCGCCAGCGCATCAGCACGGCGTCGGACGGCGGCTCGTAGAACGTGTGCTGCACCTCGACGACGGGGAAGCGACGGACGTACGACGCCTGGGACACCGTCCAACCACACAGCCCTACGACGACGTCCACCTGCCCACCCGTCCCAGGTGCCATGCAGGCGATCCTCCCAGAAAGGGCCGCCCGCGGAGCGGTCACCCCATCGGACGTCGTCATGCTCGTCCCGGAGACCCGTCCTCGCGCACCAGCGCGCGGCCCCCCGGGCCATCCCCCGGTATGGCACCCTCAGCGGCAGCCGCGCAGTGGTGACGCTGCGACGGGCCCGGCCCTTCGGTCGCGCCCCCCAACGTTCTGGCGTCGAGCCCCGTTCCTGCCGATGAGAACCGCGTGACGCACCGGCCCGACACCGGCGCCGTCGGGCGGAGATCGCCCGAGCCGACCGGCCGACGTCGTCGGTCCGCCACACACTGTCGATTCCGGCGAGGCTCGTCCGTCAGGGTGGTGACAGGCCACACAGGCCCGCCTCGAAGGAGGAGCGACATGACCCAGTACGCCATCTACTTCAACCAGCAGTGGGTCGGGGATCACCCGGCCGAGTGGTTCCAGAGCCGCGTGGAGCCCAGCACGGCGGTCGTCCGTGACATGGCGGCGGCCGGGGTCCTGGTCTTCGCCGGCGGGCTCGAGGAGGACCTGGCCGACGCGTTCAGCGCCGACGCGACGAGCGGGACCGTGGCGATCACCGAGGGCCCCTATGCCGAGACCACCGAGTACCTGGGCGGGATCACCATCATCGACGTGCCCGACCTGGAGACGGCCAAGATGTGGGCCGGCAGGGTCGCCGAGGGCTGCGGCTGGCCCCAGGAGGTCCGGGTCATCAGGTAGCTCCCCGGAACTCTGACCCGCACGCCACCGTCGACGCCCGGCGGGGTCGCACGTCTGCAGCGAGGACGCACGTGCGCATCACCGTCTTCGGTGCGGATGTGCGACGTCGACGGCGGATGGTGTGGACAGCACCTCAGGCGCGGGGCCGGGGGGCACCGTCAGGGGGTGAGTCGACGTCCGGGGGCCCTGACGCCCGCCCCACCCACGCTGCCGCGCGTGCACCTCGCACGGGACCACCACCGTTCCGTCGTCGCCGGACGCGTCCGCGACGGCAGCTGGCTCCGTGTCCGGCCCGGGGCCTACGTCGAGAGCCGGGTGCTCGAGTCGGCCGACGCGCGGCGCACCCTCGCGCTCGCACGGATCGTGGCGATCGGCGCCCAGCTCACGTCCGACACGGTCCTGAGCCACACCTCCGCCGCGCTGCTCTGGGGACTCCCGACCCTCCGCACTCCGACCGTCACGCACGTCGTCCAGCCCTTCAGCGCGCGCTCCACCGCCAGCCCCGACGTCGTGCGTCGCCGTCGTACCCTCACGGCCGAGGACGTCGTCGTGCTGCAGGGGCTCCGGACGACGAGCCTCGAGCGCACGGTGGTCGACTGCGCGATGACGGAGCCGGTGCGCGGTGGCGTCGTCGTCGCGGACGCAGCGCTGCACCGGGGCGCGAGCCGCGAGCGCTGCGCGCAGCTCCTCGCTTCCCTGGGCCCCCGACGCGGGGTCGTCCGCGCCCGGCTCGCCCTGGAGACGGCCGACGACGGCGCGGAGTCGGCCGGTGAGAGCCTCGCGCGCGTCGCGCTGCTCGAGGTCGGCCTCCCGCGCCCGGAGACGCAGGTGCCCGTCGAGACGCACCTCGGCACCTTCTGGGCCGATCTCGGGTGGCCGGAGCACCGAGCGCTCGCCGAGTACGACGGGCGCGGCAAGTACGCGGACAGGACCGGAGACGTCGTCGTCGCCGAGAAGCGGCGCGAGGACGCGCTCCTCGACGGCGGTTGGCGCCTGCTGCGACTCACGGCGGAGGACCTCCGCCGTCCAGCCCACCTCGCCGCACGGGTGCGCCGCGCCCTCCCGGACCTCACCCTCACCCCGCGCCCCTCCCTCTCCACCTGAGCGCCTGCCGCCCGGCGAGGTCGCACGTCTGCAGCGAGGACGCACGTGCGCAACACCGTCCTCGGTGCGGATGTGCGACCTCGACCTGGGGAGGCTCCTACGTTCGTGACGTCGCGAAGGCGTCGACGGCGGTCAGGCTCTGCAGCAGGTCCGCGGCGTCGAACGCCTGTCCCGGTGCGAGGGCGCCCGTGCCCCGGTGACGGCCGTCGAGGAGCCGGGCGACGCCCTCGACGACGATCGGCGCGGAGATCGCGTAGATGTCGCGCCCGCTCGCGGTGATGCGGCGCCGCGCGGAGCCCCGACGCACCGCGACGTCGACGACGAACCGTTGCGCGGACCGCCCGTCGTCGTCGGACGCCGTCGGCGGCGGTGTCCGGGCGTCCCGGAGCTCTTCGAGCGGCGCCGTGGTGAGCCACGAGCGGAGCTCGCCGACCTGGAGGTGGCGGTGGACGGTCATCACCTCGGAGAGCGGCAGCTCGACGACGGCCTGCTCCTCGAACGGCGGCGGGAAGGCCCAGGTCGCGGTGGCCGCCGGGGCCGCCAGGGGCACCAGGTGGCCGCCCCGGACGACCTGCCGGGTCACCGTGTTGCGCGCACCCGTCGCGCGGGTGCCTTCGGTGGGCCACCAGTGGTCCAGGGCGATCGCGACGTCGACCTCGTCCGCGGCCCGCGCGCCGTCGAGGACGGCGGTCAGGAGCAGGTCCGCGAGGCCGCCGTAGAACGCCATCGCCGGGACGACGGCGACGCCGGCTGCGCGTGCCGGGCCGTCGAGCTCGTCGTACACCGCCCGCACCACCGGCTGCTCCGCCGTCACGTCGAGGTAGTGGGCGCCGGCCGCGACGGCGGCGCGTGCGAGCGGCAGGGCGGTGTCGAGGAACGGGCCCGCGCAGTTGATCACCGCGCCGACGTCGGCGACGGCCTCGCGCAGCCGGTCCGGCTCGTCGACGCCCACCTCGCGCACCGCGAGCGCGTCGCTCGGCGACGCCGCCGCCAGGCGCTCGGCGCTGCGTCCGGCGAGCACGGGCACCAGGCCCCGGCGCACGAGCTCGCGGACCACGAACCGACCCGTGTGACCGGAGGCGCCGTAGACAAGGACCGGGGTGCTCATGCGGATCATGGTCGCGGGAACGGGCGGGCACGTCGAGGGCGCGACGCGCGCGGGGCGTGGTGGATGAGCGGGGCGCTCGCGCGCGATCCTGTTCGGCTAGCCCACTCTCCGACGCTGCCGTCTCAGCGGGTGATCGCGTAGCGGACGGCCAGCGTCCCGGCGCTCGTGGTGGCCGAGCGGAGCAGCTGCAGCCGGCGCGGGGCCGGAAGCCCGCGGAACAGGCGCTTGCCGGTCCCGAGGAGCAATGGGTGCACGAAGAGGCTGATCTCGTCGACGAGGTCGAGCCGGAAAAGCTCGGCGACGAGCACACCGCTGCCCAGGACCGTGATCGAGCCCTCGCCGCGGTCCTTCAGCTGCTGCACCGCCGACCCGAGGTCGCCGTCGACGACGGCCGTCCCCGCCCACTCGGGATGCGTCAGCGTGCGGGACACCACGTGCTTCGGCGTCGCGTTCAGGTGTCGCGCCATGGGGTTGTCGTCGGGCTGGGTGGGCCAGAAGGCCGCGAGGCTCTCGTAGGTCCGTCGCCCGAACAGGTATCCCGTCGTGGCCGCCAGCTCGCTCCCGTCCATGACCTCCTGCAGCGCGCCCCCGTAGTGCGCGCCCCAGCCGCCGTGGGCGAAGCCCCCGTCGGTGTCCTCGTCGCGCGAGCCGAGCCCTTGCATCACGCCGTCGACGCTCAGGAACTCGACGGCCACCACCTTGCGCATGGTCCTTCTCCTCTCGTTCGATGGGACGAGGCTGCCGCCCCAGGTCCGGCGGCCGCTTGAAGGAAATCGATCGGGGGCATCCGCGTGGATGAGCACGCCATCGGACTCGTGCGGCACCGGGTTCACCCCGCGCTGCGCGGCACGGTGGCCGGCGTCGTCGGTCTGCGGGAGGAGGCGCCGGGCGAGGTGCACCGCCGGCAACCGGCGGGAACCTTGGTCCCCCTGGTGGTGTCGTGGAACTCACGGCTGACCATCGACGCGCCGTCGGGCGACCAGGGCACGCACACCGCCTTCGTCGCGGGCCTCATGCCGGGTTACACCGACACGGTCTTCCGCGGTGCGCGCGAGTGCGTGCAGGTGTTCCTGACGCCGCTCGGCGTCCAGCGGGTCCTGGGCGTTCCCGGGCGCGAGGTCGCGCGACGCGTCACGGCCCTCGGTGACGTCGCGCCGGCCCTGGGCGCCGACCTCGGCGACCATCTGGCGTCCGCCGGGACGTGGCGCGAGCGCTTCGCCCTGGTCGACGACGCGCTCCTGCGGCTCACGGGTGCGTCAGACCCCTCGGACCCGCTCGTCACCTGGCTCTGGCACCGGATCAGCGCGAGCGGCGGCCGGCTCCGGGTCGCCGAGCTCGCGGCGTCGACCGGGTGGAGCCACCGGTACGTCACCGAGCGCTTCGAGGCACTCGTCGGCCTGACCCCGAAGGCGGCCGCCCAGGTGGTCCGGTTCGAGCGCGCCCTCGCCGATCTCGGACGCCGTCCCCTCGCCGATCTGGCCGTGGCCCACGGGTACGCGGACCAGAGCCACCTGACGCGTGAATTCGGTCGGTACGCCGGCGCGACCCCGGGGGGCCTGATGGCAGCACCGGCGGTCCCTACCCCTCACGCCGCGATCGGGCAGGCACCGGGTCGCGTCTGACGGGACGGACCCACGACGTGGGACGGGAAGACTGGACGGATGACGCCCGCTGCCGACGACCGGCGCTACGAGCCGTACGTCCGACCGGTCCCCCCGGACGCACGACGGGATGCCGAGACCTGGCGGTGGCGGGACTGGGACGTCCACCTCGAGCACGTCGGCGCACCGGACGCCCCGGTCCGCATGCTGCTCGTGCACGGGGCCGGGGGCAACGCGGCGGCGATGTGGCCCTTCGCGGCGCACCTGTCGACGCTCGGTGCCCGCGTCACCGTCCTCGACCTGCCGGGGTACGGGCTGACCCGCGGGGCGCGGCCCGGTGCCCTGACCTTCCACGACTGGCGCGCGGTGCTCACGGACGTCGTCGCCGAGATCGACGACGGACGGCCGCTCGTGCTGATGGGGGCGAGCATGGGCGGGATGCTGGCGCTGGACACGGCGGCCCTGGGCGGCCGCGCCGACCTCGTCGTCGTGACCTGCCTCCTCGACACCCGTGATCCGCACGTCCGCGCGGTGCTGGTCCGGGCGCCGTGGCTGGCCCGTCTCGCCGGCCCCGCTCTGCGGCTGGCCGTCGGACCGCTCGGCAGGCTCCGCCTCCCGCTGCGCTGGATCGCGCCGATGACGACGATCTCGAACCATCCCGGGCTCCGCGCCGAGGTGCTGCGCGACCGCGAGGGCGGCGGGGGTGCCATGCCTCTGGGCTGGTTCCGCACGTTCCTCGAGAGCGGGCCTGCCGTGCGCCCCGAGGAGTACGACGGCCCACCGGTCCTGCTCCTCCACCCGGGCTCGGACCGCTGGACGCCCACGCACGTCAGCGCCGCGTACCTCGCACGCCTGCGGGGCGGGACGCGCCTCGTCGAGCTCGACGGGTGCGGCCACTTCCCCGTGGAGGAGCCGGGGTTCCAGGCCCTGCTCGACGCCGTCGACCAGGAGCTCCGCCGGCTGACGTCGGGCGAGGTCGCACCTTTGCAGCGAGGACGCACGTGCGCATGACCGTCGTCGGTGCGGATGTGCGACGTCGACGGCGGATGGTGTGGACAGCGCGGACGACGAACCGACCCGTGTGACCGGAGGCGCCCGACCTCACGCCCGGCCCCCTGGCGCGCCTCGTCCCGCGGCGCCTACCGTTCGGCATGGCGATGCACTGGACGCTCGGTGGCGATGCCGCCGACCCGCATGCGCTGGCAGCCTTCTGGGCACTGGCGCTCGGCTACGTCCCCGAGCCGGGGTACGTCGACCCGGACGGCGCCTCGATCGTCGACCCGGAGGGCGTCGGTGCGGCCATCAGCTGGCTTCGCGTCCCTGAGCCGAAGAGCGCGAAGAACCGGTTGCACATCGACCTGCGGGTCGCCGGCGAGCCGCCCTGGGACTGGCACGCCCGCGCCGACCTGATCCGCGCGAAGGTGACGCAGCTGGTCGGCGCCGGGGCGAGCGTCGTGCGCGAGGAGCACTACCAGGACGAGGGCGGAACGGTCCTCGGGCACGTGGTGATGCTCGACCCGGAGGGCAACGAGTTCTGCGTCGCCTGAGCCCCCGGTCGGCCCTCACCCGGAGGTGTCCCGCGGGTCCGAGCGCGGCCCGACGGCGGCGCCAACCACGCGGTCCTCGAGGCCGGCGCCTCGCTGCCCAGACATCCCGCCGGACGCGAGCGGACCCCGCCCCGACCACCGAGGCCTCCACGCCGTCGCGCGTGGAGACCTCGGCGTCGTGGTCGGGACCCGATCAGCGCAGGCCCTGGAACGCGAACCGGAACACGAGGTCGCTGCCCTGCGGCACCAGGAACTCCGGGTGCGTCGTGGCTCCCCAGGAGTCGTCGCCGCCGACGCCCCGGCGCATCAGCGCGGGCCGCACGATCGTGTGCTGGATCGGCGGCAGGTCGACGGGGTGCTGGGCGTTCTCGATCTCGAACGGGGTCCACGGCAGGGCCGAGAGCTCCATCTTCTCGTCGCAGTCGAACCGCAGCCCCGCGCCCCGGTCGTCGGTCACCGTGGCCCAGCGGACCCCCGTGCGGCTGCCGGCCTCCTGCGGGCGCACGTACGGCGTGAGCTGGTCCTGGACGTCCGCGTCGTAGATGCCCAGGCGCGCCCCGCGGCGCCGGTCGACGTAGCACTCGTCGGGCCCGTCGCCGTACCAGCGCAGGTGCCGCAGGCTCGCGTCGGCCGTGAAGAGCATGCCCAGCTCGGGCAGGTCCGGCAGGCCGGCGCCCGGGCGCAGGCTCAGGTCCACCTCGACCCGCCCGCTGCCGTACACCCGGTGGACGACGTCGCACTCGCTGTGCGGCGTCGTCGGCAGCAGGTAGCCGTACCGGACCTCCACGTGGTCCTCGCGCAGGGTGGCGACCGGCCGCTCCAGGCGGGGCGACGGCTCCGCGTACCGGCTCGCGAGCAGCCAGTGCCCGTCCCGGAACGGCATGCCCCAGCCACGCTCGTTGGACGTCGGCGCATGCCAGAAGTTCGGGCGCGGGATGCCCTGGAGCAGCTCGCGGCCGCCGTCCGAGGTCAGGCCGTAGCGGTAGGAGACCAGGCCGCCGTGCTTGCGCGAGAACAGGGCCGAGAAGTGCCGCCCGCGCACCCCGATGTTGTGGAAGCCCTCGACGAGGGTGGGCGCGGTCTCGCGCGACCTCGCCGGCGCCGTCGGCCGGATCACGATGACCTGCTGCTCCCAGGCGACCTCGTGCCCGGCCGGTGCCCACGCCGTCGCGTGCCGAAGCCTCAGGGAGACGTCGATCGCGTACTCGCCCGGCGTGCTGGGCACGACCACCGGGAGCGGGTAGGACCGCGTCTCCTCCGGCCCGACGTCGATCGCCAGCGACGTCTCGCGGAGCACCGTCCCGTCGCGTCGCAGGGTCACGACGCAGTCCAGGTCCGAGGTGTCGGTGAAGAGCCGTCGGCTGTGGATCTCGAGCTCGGCGTGCGACACGGCGATCCGGAACGGCTGGTAGAGGTACCGGACCTCCTGCACCTTCGGTGTCGGCGTGCGGTCGACCAGGACGATGCCGTTGGCGCTGAACTCGTAGTCGTGCGGCGCCTCGCCGCAGTCGCCGCCGTAGCCGTCGTACTCGCGTCCGTGCCGGTCCCGCAGGCGGATGGCCTGGTCGGCGAAGTCCCAGATGAACCCACCCTGGAAGAGCGGCTCGCGGTCCGCGAGCTCCAGGTACTTGTCCACGGCGCCGAACGAGTTGCCCATCGCGTGGGCGTACTCGCACAGGATGAAGGGCTTGCTCCGGTGAGTCCGCAGCCACTCCTCGACGTCCCCCGCCGGCGTGTACATCTGGCTCACGACGTCGGTCGTCTCGGGGAAGCGCGGGTCCCAGTGGACGCCCTCGTAGTGCACCGGACGGTCGTCGAGCGCGCGGAACCACTCGGACACGGCGAGCAGGTTCGTGCCCCCGAAGGACTCGTTCCCGCAGGACCACATGACGACGCTGGGGTGGTTCTTGTCGCGCTGCGCCATGCTGGCCGCGCGGTCGAGCAGCGCCGGGAGCCACTCGGGTCGGTCACCGGGCAGCGCGGCGTCGACGCTGAGCTCGCCCGCGGCGACCCGGTCCCACATGCCGTGGGTCTCCAGGTTCATCTCGTCGATGACGTACAGCCCGTACTCGTCGCACAGGTCGTAGAAGTACGAGTTGTTGGGGTAGTGGCTCGTGCGGACGGCGTTCACCCCGATGGACTTGAGGAGGCGCACGTCCCCCTCGGTCTCCTCGCGTGTGACGACGCGCCCGTTCAGCCCGAACTCGTGCCGGTTGACGCCCCGGAACACGACCCGCTTGCCGTTGATCTTCAGCAGGCCGTCCTCGATGCCGAACCGGCGCACGCCGACGGGCTGGACGACGAGCTCGGTCGGGGCGCCGTCGGGCCCCAGCACCTCGATCTCGAGCGTGTGGCGGTACGGGTCCTCGGCGCTCCACAGGTGCGGGTCGGCGAGGGTGATCGAGAGCTCGCCGTCCCCGGACTCGACCAGGTCGCCGTGCCCCACCAGGGTCGCCCGCACGGAGCCGCCGCCGCTGACCATGGGACGCAGCACCACCTGCGCGGTCCGCAGGTCGTCGGACACGACGGAGCGCACGCTCAGGTCCTCGAGGTGCGCCGCGGGCCGGCGGTACAGGACGACGTCACGGAAGATCCCAGAGAAGCGGTAGAAGTCCTGGTCCTCGAGCCACGACCCCGCGCTCCACTTGAAGACCTGGGCGGCGAGGGTGTTCTCCCCGTCCACCACGGCCTCGGTCAGGTCGAACTCCGAGGGCGTGAACGAGTCGGCCCCGAAGCCGATGTAGGTCCCGTTGAGCCAGACGGCGATCGCGCTCTCTGCGCCGTGGAACGACACGCTCAGCCGCTCGCCGTCCGCCAGCGGGCGGTCCAGCGCGAACGTCGTCGCGTAGCTGCCGACGGGGTTGAACCGGGTCGGCACCTGCCCCGGCTCGAGCGCCTCGTGGCCGTCCCAGGGGTACTGGACGTTCGTGTACTGCGGGCGGTCGTAGCCCTCGAGCTGGATGTGGGCGGGGACGCGGATGTCGTCCCACGAGGAGGTGTCGTAGTCGGGGTCCTGGAAGCCCGCGACCGTCTGCGCCGGGTTCTTCGCGTAGTGGAACTTCCAGAGCCCGTTGAGGCACTGCTCGAACGCGCTGGTCCCGGTCGCCGCCTCCGCCCGGCCACTGAACCAGCGGTGGTCGGAGTGGGCGGGGAGCCGGTTCTCGGCGAAGAACTCGGGGTCAGCGATGCGGGCGGGGTCGAACGCCATCTGTGTCACTCCGTCGTAGGTCACTTGAGGGCACCGGTGATGCCCTGGGCGAAGCTGCGCTGCAGGACGAGGAAGATCACCACAGCCGGGACGGACGCGATGAGCACGGCGAGCATGAGCATCCCGTAGTCGGTCACGTACCCGGCGCGGATGTTCGCCAGCAGCATGGGCATGGTCTGGGTCGCGCTGTCGACGAGGATCACCTTGGGCCACAGGAAGTTGTTCCACGAGGCCATGAAGGTGATGACCGCCGCCGCGGAGAGCGTGGGCTTCATCGACGGCAGGTAGATCCGCAGGAAGATCTCGAGCTCCCGGAGGCCGTCGATCCGCGCCGCCTCGATGATCTCGTGCGGGAAGGTCCGGGACGCCTGGCGGAAGAGCAGGATGAGGAACGGCGTGGAGATCGTGGGCAGCACCACCGCGAACCAGGAGTTCACCAGGCCCAGATCGGCGAACATCCGGAACAGCGGGATCATCGTCGCCGCGAACGGGATCATGATCGCCAGCAGCAGCAGGCCCATCAGCCAGTCCTTGGCCCGGGTGTGGTAGATCTCGAAGCCGTAGCCGGCGATCGAGGTGATGGCCAGCGCCAGGACCGTGGTGGCGACCGCGATGAGGCCGGAGTACCACAGGGCCGGGCCCAGGGCGGCGGTCGACGTCAGCGTCGCGAAGTTCGCCAGCAGGTTCGTGCCCGGCAGGAGCTTGGAGGCCAGCACCTCCTGGCTGGTGTTCGTCGCCGAGACCACCATGAAGTACAGCGGGAAGATCGACGCCAGGGCGGCGACCGTCAGGAACAGGTAGCCGGGCACCCGGCGCCACGCCCGCCTAGTCACGCTTGTCACCAACTCTCAGCTGGATCGCGGCCAGGACCGCGACGATGATGAGGATCACGTACGAGATCGCGGACGCGTACCCGAAGTTCGGGTTGTTCTGGAACGAGACCAGGTAGAGGTAGTGCGAGATGCTCATCGAGCTGTTCGCCGGCCCGCCCCCGGTGAGGGTGAACGACTCGTCGAAGAGCTGAAGCGTGCCGTTGGTCGACAAGATCGCCGTGAGCAGGATCATCGGCTTGAGCTGCGGCATGGTGACGTACCAGAACGTCTTGAAGCCCCCTGCGCCGTCGATCTTCGCCGCCTCGATGGTCGAGTGGTCGATGTTCTGCAGCGCGGCCAGGTAGAAGATCATGTTGTAGCCGGTCCATCGCCACAGCAGGCCGAGGATGACGACCATCCGGGCGGTGCCCGGCTCGCCCAGCCAGTTGACGGGGCCGTCGATGAGTCCCGCCCAGAGCAGGGCGTCGTTCACCAGGCCGTCGTTGGCGAACATCGTGCGGAAGACCAGGGCGTAGGAGACGAGCCCGACGGCGCTCGGCAGGAAGATGGCCGTCCGCCAGAACGCCTTGAACCGCAGGTTCTTGTCGTTGAGGAGCGTGGCCAGCACCAGGGCCAGGGCCAGCATGATCGGGACCTGGACGATCAGGTACACGAACGTGGTGAGCAGCGTCTGCTTGAAGGTCGCGTCCTCGAGCAGCCGCTGGTAGTTCGACCACAGCGGCTCCGCCTGCTGGAGCCGCGTCCCGCGGCCGGTCTGCAGGGAGAGCAGGAAGGCCTGCAGCATCGGCCAGAAGTTGAGCCCGACGATGAGCAGCGATGCGGGCAGGAGGAAGGACCAGCCCGTCAGGCTCCGGCGCCGCTCCAGGCGGAGCGCCGGGCGGGGACCGCCCGGGGGCCGGGACGAACGGCTGGGGCGTCGCGGGCGCGGGGCCCGCGACCGGGCGACGGGAGGAACTGCCTCGTCAGTCGGCGCGGCGTTGGACACGGCTGGCTCACCTTCTGCGGAGGGGATGGACGCGGGTCGGACGGCGACCGGGCGCGGCGAGCAGTCCACCGCGCCCGGTCCGGACGTCACTGCATCGCGAACTCGACGGTGCTCTGCGCCTCCTGGAGGGCCGACTCCGGGTCGGCCCCGCCCATGATGTTGGTGACGGCCACGCTGACCGCGTCGCGGCCCTCGTAGTAGTAGGCCCCCGTGTTGTTGCTCGGGACCTCGCTGGCGTACTCGACGACCCGGCTGAAGATCGGCGAGCCGCCGAAGAACTCCTGGGGCTCGGAGTAGACGTCGCTCTCACCCGCCGGGGTCCAGTTCGCCAGGGCGCCCGAGGCGGGGAGGATCGTGTCGTAGAGCTCCGTGGAGCCGGCGAACGTGGACGCGAGGAAGTCCGCGGCCAGTTCCGTGTCGCCCGTCGCGCTGACCGCCCACGAGGAGCCGCCGTTCGCGGAGTAGTGGGTCGCGCCGTCGACGTCGTCGATCTTGGGCAGGTTCGTGACGTCCCACAGGCCGGACTGGTCGGCGGCCGACTGGATGGAGCCGACGATCCAGACCCCGTTGATCGTTCCCGCGACGGTGCCGTTGGTCAGCGTGCCGATGTACTCGTCCCACGAGTTGACCTCGAGGAGGACGCCGGAGGTGACGAGCTCCTGGTAGACGTCGATCGCCTCGAGCAGCGCCTCGTTGCCGGTGATCGTCGGGTTGCCCTCGTCGTCGAAGAGGCTCGCCCCGGCGCTCTGCAGCATCATCATGAGCGTGTCGGCGGAGCCCGCCTGGCCCGACAGCAGGGGCTTGCCCGTCTTCGCCAGGACGTCCTTGCCGAGGGTGATGTACTCGCTCCACGTGATGTCCGTGAAGTCCTCGACCGTGTAGCCGGCCTCCTGGAGGACGTCCGTCCGCAGGGCCGAGATCGCGGTGCCGTTGTCGAACGGGACGCCGTAGGTGGCGCCGTCGACGGTCGAGTACGTCACGACGGACTCGGGGAACTCGCTGAAGTCGATGCCCGCGTCGGACATGTCGCTGAAGACGTCCGGGTAGTTGATGACGTTCTTCTGGAACGCGTTGTTCTGCATGAGGAAGATGTCCGGGAGCTCCTCGAGCTGGCCGGACTGCGCGAGCGTCGTCAGCTTGGTCTGCACGTCCTCCCACGGCGTCTCGACGATCTCGAGCTCGAAGTCGGGGTGCTCCTGCTGGTAGATCTTCTCGGCCTCCTCCAGGGCGTAGATGTTGAAGGCCGGGTCCCACGCCCACACGGTGAGCGTGCCGTCCCCCTCCGCCGCCGCCTCGTCGTTGCCGCCCGGTTCGCTCGAACCGCCGCTGCAGGCGGCGAGGGCGAGGGCGAGGGTGAGGACGGCACCTGCCGAGGCCGACTTCCGGAACGTGGTCATCTGAGGATTCCTTCGTGTCGCTGCCGCCCGTCGGCGTGCGCCGGGGATCGGCTGGATGGGGTAGGCGAGCTGTCGCACGGACCGTCACCCCGGGGGTGCGGTCCGCGCCGGATCTCGATCGCGCCTGCCCACATCGGGAGCCCGATCGGTCGGTGATGGCGCGCTTGCTGCTCCTCTCTGAGCCGCAAATGTTTAGGTGAACATATGGGCTCCCCTGCGCCTTGACCAGGTTCTCCCATCACGATCGGGTAACGGCACGCGCGCCAGACGGGCCGAAATGTGACTGTCGGCGTTGACGTCAACATCGCCGGACTAGCATCACTGTGTGGCAGCAGGCACCGGCCGGGGGCGCAGGAAGGTCGGCGCGTCCATCGAGGACGTCGCCAAGCTCGCGGGCGTCTCCGCCCAGACGGTCTCCCGCGTCTCGACGGGTGCCGAGGTGGTCCGCCCGGCGACGCGCGAGCGGGTCCTGCGAGCCATGCAGGAGCTCGGGTACACGCCCAACCGCGCCGCCCGTGCGCTGCGCAACGGCTCGTACGGCACGATCGGCCTGCTCGCGAACCGGCTCGGGCGCCCCGGGGAGGCGCTGACGACCGAGGCGGTCGTGCGCGCGGCCGCGGCCGAGGACTACTCCGTGACGCTGCTGACGGTGCGCGACCCCGCGGCCGACACCTGGCAGGCCGCTGCGCACCGCCTGCCTCACCAGGCGATCGACGGCCTCATCATCCTCTGGGGTGAGGGCGCGACCCCGGAGACCCTCACCCTGCCCCGGGGGATGCCCGTCGCCGTGTCCGACTCCCGCTTCACCGGGCATTACGCGGGGGTGGTCGCCGACCAGGTGCAGGGCACGCGCGACGCCGTCCAGCACCTGGTCGACCTCGGCCACCGCACGATCCACCACCTCGCCGGCCCGGCGACGTCGGGGGCCGCTCGCGCGCGTGCCGCGGCGTGGCAGCGCACCGTCGACGAGGCGGGCCTGCGGCCGCCGCCCCTGGTGCGGGGCGACTGGACCGCCGCCTCGGGCTACGCGGTGGGGCGTGAGCTCGCCGGGAACCCGTCGCTCACCGCGGTGTTCTGCGCGAACGACGACATGGCCTTCGGGCTGGTCCGCGCCCTGGGCGAGGCGGGTCTGCGCGTGCCGCAGGACGTGTCGGTCGTCGGCTTCGACGGGATCGAGCTCAGCGGCTTCTCGGCGCCGCCGCTGACCACCGTGCGCCAGGACTTCACCCAGATCGGGGACGAGCTCGTCCGGCTCGTCGTCGGGCAGGTGCGGCACGGCGCGAATGCCGTCCAGGACCGCGTGCTGGTCCCCACCGAGCTCGTCGTGCGGTCGAGCACCGGGCCGCGGCCGGTCGACCGCGACTAGCCATCCGACGGCGGGGCCGCGGCGCTCACGCGGGCGGGCGACGTCGCGAGGGCGACATCACCGGAGGTGCGCATGCTCCGCCGACGCCGGCCGGACGGCCCTCAGTCCGAGACGGCCGCCCGGAAGCGGTGCAAGGCGCGGCTGACGTTGTGGGCCTCACCCGACTGCCGCGGACGAGAGGTTCAGCCCTGCGATCGCGAGGCCGCCCCGGCGCGGTACTCCTCGTCGGTGACGTGCTCGAGCCAGGTCACCACCTCGCCGTCCGCATCAGCCTCCTGCAGCGCGACGTGGGCCATGAAGCGCTCGGGCGTGGCGCCGTGCCAGTGCTCCTCCCCCGGCGCGATGTGGACGACGTCGCCCGGGCGGATCTCCTGCACCGTGCCGCCCCGCGCCGCGACGTAGCCGATGCCGTCGGTGACGTAGAGGGTCTGGCCCTTGGGGTGGCGGTGCCAGGCGGTGCGCGCGCCGGGGGCGAACCGCACGTGCCCGCAGCCCAGCGCCGAGCGGTCGTCCGGGATGCGGATGCCGTCGATCCACACCGTGCCGGTGAACCAGTCCGCGGGTCCGGCGCTCGTCGAGCCGCCGCTGCGTGTGACCTCCATGGCCCCTCCTCGGGGTACAGACCTCAGGCGACGCAGACGATGCCCCGGTTGCCGTCCTGGTCGGCGATCACGGTGAGCGACGGCGCCTGGCTGTCGTCCACGACCGTCCCTCCCGCGGCCACGGCGGCGGCGATGCGCTGGTCGGCCACCTCGGGGGCGACGTAGACCTCGACGTGGAAGCGCTGGCGCTGGCCCTCGCTCTCCTCGGCGTCCCCGAACCACAGGTTCGGCAGCCGACCCGTGGCGTCGCGGACCTCGTCGCTGGGCGACCCGCGCCCCTGGGACGCGGCGTCCCCGGTGAGCAGGGCGGCCCAGACCGGGGCGATGGTCGCCGACCGCGCCGTGTCGAGCCCGAGCTCGAGGACGCTCACCGAGGCCGGGTCGGCCGCGAGCGCGTGCTCGGCGGCGATCTCGGTGATCCGACCCGCGAGGTCGAGGTCCTGCTGCGTCACCCACTCCACGACGTGCTCGGTGCCCTCGCCGTCACGGAAGACGGCGTCGTCGCTGACCAGCTTCAGGTCGACGTGCCCCGAGCCGATCGACACGCTCGGGTGGTGCCCGAGCGCGTCGCCGGCCTCGCCGACCGCGGCGACGAACCGCGCGGCGGCACCGAAGTCGTCGACCAGGTAGCGCGCGTGCAGCCCCTGGGCCAGCTTGCGCCAGTCGGTCAGCCCGGCAGCGGTGATCTCGCTGTTCGCCAGCATGTCCATGTCCGGTGCCCCCAGGTGCGGTGACGCGCAGGCTCGTGCACGCCGACGCTACGGCGCCGTGAACCCGGCCGTCCAGGGTCGGGTGGACGGCGGGACCGCCGGACGTACCGGCTCAGACGCGCTCGACGCCGTCGGCCTGGGCTCCGCGGTCGCTCTGGCGGACCTTGAAGCGGACGCGGTCCCCCTCCTGCAGCGCCTCGCCGCCCCGCACGACCGAGACGTGGACGAACAGGTCCGCGCCGCCCGCGTCCGGCGTGATGAAGCCGAAGCCACGATCCGCGTCGTACCGCGCGACCACGCCCTCGCCGCCGCGCGCGGGCGGCCCGGAGGTGGATCCGCCGGACGGCGCACGGTCCGGCCGACCGCGCCCGGACGGCGCGGAGCGGTCGGGCCGACCGCG